>CADCVT010000069.1 GCA_902806215.1 uncultured Solirubrobacteraceae bacterium
CCGCCGCGCGCCCGGTCGCCGCCGCCGCCGCGCCCGGCCGAGGCAGCTCCAGCATCGCGAACGAGCGGGTCCTCTACGCCACCGAGGAGAACCTCAACTCGGACTGCGGGAAGTCCGGTCGCTTCGTCACGTACGACCTGCAGGGCACGTTCGACGGCGAGGGCTTCCGCGACACCGCGAAGACCAAGCACCGCATGCAGGTGCTCGACACGTGGACGCCCGAGAAGGCCGAGGGCGCGACGGGCTGCGCGTCGGCGCACTACTTCGCCAGCCGCGGCGACGGGCTGTTCGCCAACGCGTTCTACGAGCAGGGCGTGCGCTTCCTCGACGTGTCGAACCCGAGCGACATCCGCCAGGTCGGCTGGTGGCGCCCCGACGACGCGAACACGTTCGCGACGTACTTCCGCGACGGCCACGTGTTCGTCGCCGACTTCACGCGTGGCGTCGAGATCCTGAAGTTCGACGGGCATCCCGGCAAGGCGAAGACGAGGACGGCGCCGTCGCTCGACCGCGCGATCACGCGCCGGATGGACCCGAGCCTCGGGTTCCTCTGCCCGCTGAAGCCGTAGGAGGCCCCCGAAGCGGCGCGCGCCGCGCGGCGCCGGGCTACCTTCCGCGCGTGCTCCGCCTCCTCGCGCTCCTCATCGTCGTGCTCGCCGCGGCCCGCGCCGCCGCCTCCGCCGGAGTCGTCCGCGCGGAGGGCGTGCTGCCGCCCGGCCAGAGCGGGTTCGTCGCTCCGACCGGCGTCACCTCGGGCACCGGGTCGCCGCACCTCAACGACCAGACGGCGCTGTTCGTCGACTTCAAGCGCAGGCCGTTCACCTTCAACCAGCCGGGTGAGACCGAGCAGCCGCGCGCCGACGTGAAGATCGTCCGCGACGCGTTCGGCGTCCCGGCGGTCACCGCGCCGTCCGAGGAGGCGCTGTGGTGGGGCGCGGGCTACGCGATCGCGCAGGACCGGCTCTTCCAGCTCGAGCTGTTCCGCCGCGCGACGACCGGCCGGCTGGCCGAGATCCTCGGCGAGAGCTACCTCGACGACGACCTCATCGCGCGGCGCGACTACTACACGCGCGACGAGCGCCAGAAGATGCTCGACGCGATCCCGCCGCGGCTGCGCGGTCGCTTCGCCAGCTACCGCGACGGCATCAACGCGTGGATCCAGCACGTGCGCTCGAACCCGCGGGACATGCCGGGCGAGTTCGCCGCGCTGGGCGTGCAGCTGACCGACTGGACCGAGGACGACTCGATCGCGATCGGCATCTTCCTCGCGCGCACCGTCCCGTCGGGCAGCGGTGTGGAGCTCAACAACCTGCGGATGATGCGGGCGACGTCGCCCGAGGCGCTGAACCGGCTGCTGCCGCTGCGCGTCGGCGGCCGGCGCCCGTCGGTGCCGCGCGCGAACGGCGTCTTCCCGTCGCAGCCGGGCCGCACCGTCAAGCAGGAGCGGCGCGCGCTCCAGCGGACCGTCGAGGTCTCCAAGGCGTGGGAGCTCCCCTCCGACAAGGCGACCGCCGCCGCGAAGGCAAACGTCGCCGAGGGGCTCATCGGCCGGGTCGGCGGCTCGTACATGTTCGCCGTGCGCAAGCCGGGTGGCGGCGCGCTGCTGTTCAACGGACCGCAGCTCGGCTACTCGATCCCCGAGCTGTTCGTGGAGCTCGAGCTGCACGGCCCCGGCGTCGACGTGCGCGGCGTCACCGCGGCGGGCGTCCCGCTCGTCGCGATCGGCCACAACGGCCGCGTCGCGTGGGGCTACACGAGCGGGCTCTCCGACGAGGACGACCTCTACGCCGAGGCCGTCACCGGCGGGGGCGAGAAGTACCGCTTCAAGGGCGAGGAGCGCACGATGGAGTGCCGCGACGAGGTCTTCGACTACCGCTCGCCGCCGACCGACCTCCTCTCGTTCCCGGAGACGGTCCCCGGCGCCGGTTCGAAGACCGAGCGCATCTGCCGCACCGTGCACGGCCCGGTCGAGGTGCGCGCCGGCGAGACCGCATACGCGCGGCGCTACGCGATCTGGGGCCGCGAGATCGAGACGCTCGAGGGCCTCACGGAGATGACCGAGGCCAACACGATCCAGGACGTCGACAAGGCGCTGCTCAAGGTCACCTGGAACGAGAACATCATCGCCGCCGACAGCGCCGGCAACATCGGCTACTGGCACCCAGGGCTGCATCCGCTGCGTCCGCTCGGCTACGACGAGCGGCTTCCGTACCCGGGCACCGGCGAGGCCGAGTGGCGCGGCCTGATGGACCGGCGCTCCACGCCGCACGTGATCAACCCGAAGCAGGGCTGGCTCGCGAACTGGAACAACGTGCCGTCCGAGGGTTGGACCTCAGGCGACGCCGAGGCGACCGAGCGGCAGTCCGGCATGTTCCACCGCGGAACATGGCTCAACTGGCTCGTAGGCGACCTCGCGAAGGCGCCGACGTTCGAGAACGCGGAGAAGACCATCGTCTCAGCGGGCACGATCGCGCAGCAGCGGCCGATCTTCGGGCCGCGCCTGCGCAAGGCGCGCCGGGGCGCGCGCGGTCGCGCGGCCGACGTGCTCGAGGCACTCGTCAAGTGGGACGGGTCGTACCACCGCACCGACGACAAGGGGACGACGGACCCGGGCGTCTCGATCTGGGAGCAGTACAAGGACGAGGCGGAGAAGATCGCGCTCGACCGCCTGGCCGGACCGCCCGCCGCGGTGAAGAACGTCGCGGGCAACCCGGGCATGTCGCACGCGTTCGACATCTCCAACGGCGAGGCGTTCGCGCTGCGGACCCTGTCGCGATCCGGGTACCGCGACGCGGCCGAGGCGACGTTCGCGGCGCTGTCGAAGAAGTTCGGCACCGACGACATCGGCCGCTGGCGCGAGCCGCGCAAGCTCTACAAGGTCACCGCGCAGGGCGCGGCCGCGACGCCGGAGAACTTCCCGTTCTTCGACCGCGGCACCTGGGAGCAGCTCATCGAGCTGTCGCCGTAGCGGTCCGGGGCCGCTGGTCGATCGCCGTCGCCGTGGAGCTCCGCGCGCTCTCGGCTTGCCGGATCGTTGGCTGGTCTGACAACAGCGACGGGTGAGGTCAGCGGGTCTCTTCGCGTTTCGGAGCTTCCTCCGTTGCGCGTCTAGCCCCGGCTAGCGCCAGTGCTAGCGGTGGCTAGTCGAGCGAAGATCGAAGGCCTTGTCTCGAGCTTGTTGTAAGCGGGGGCTTACATCTGGCGTAAGCCCCCGCTTACAACGGCGCGCGGGGCGCCCCGACGGACAGATAGAGAGGGCCCCGCTCTCGCGGGGCCCTCTCCTTAGCAAGCCGGTAAGCCGGATTCTGTCGTTGAGCAGCCATCCATCTGTGCGGCCGACCTGGACCTCGGCGGGCAGCCTTCAAGCGGTCCTGCTTGGCCTTGCATCAGGTGGGGTTTGCCTGGCCGCCGCGTCAC
>CADCVT010000070.1 GCA_902806215.1 uncultured Solirubrobacteraceae bacterium
CGCGGACGAGGCCGGCGACGATCCCGTGGGCGTCGCGGAACGGCGTGCCGCGTGTGACGAGCCAGTCGGCGAGGTCGGTCGCGGCGATGAGCTCGTCGGAGGCGGCCTCGGCCATCCGGTCGCGGGCGAAGCGCGCCCCGCCGATCATCCCGTTCGCCGCCGCGAGGCAGAGGTCGAGCGTCACCGCCGTGTCGAACAGCGGCTCCTTGTCCTCCTGCATGTCCTTGTTGTAGGTCAGCGGCAGCGCGTGCAGGACGCCGTACAGGCGCATGAGGTTCGAGACCGCGCGCGGCGCCTTCGCGCGCAGGAGCTCGGCCGCGTCGGGGTTCTTCTTCTGCGGCATGATCGACGAGCCGCTCGTCCACGCGTCGGGGAGCACGCAGAAGCCGAACTCGCTCGAGGACCAGATCACGAGCTCGGACCCGAGCCGCGAGAGGTGCGTCAGGCAGGTCGCCGCCGCGCCGAGGAAGTCGAGGACGAAGTCGCGGTTGGAGACGGCATCGATCGAGTTGGGCATCACGCCGCTGAACGCGAGAGCCTCGGCGACGTGGCCGCGGTCGGTGTCGAAGTTCGTCCCGGCCAGCGCGCCGGCGCCGAGCGGGAGCCGGTCGGCCTGCGCGGCCGCGAAGGCGAACCGGTCGCGGTCGCGCGAGAGCATCCACACGTACGCGAGCAGGTGGTGCGAGAGGTAGACGGGCTGGCCGCGCTGCAGGTGCGTGTAGCCGGGCAGCGGCCAGTCGAGGTGCGCCTCGGCGCGCTCGATCAGCGTGCCCATGAGCTCGTCGAGCGCGCCGACGACCGACCGGGCCCGGTCGCGCACGTACATGGCGACGTCGGTGGCGACCTGGTCGTTGCGCGAGCGCGCCGTGTGGAGCTTGCCGCCGACCGGGCCGGCGATCTCGGTGACCCGCCGCTCGATCGCCATGTGGATGTCGACGTCGTCGTCGGCGAACGGAAACGAGCCGTCGCCGAGCTCGACCTCGACCTGCTCGAGCGCCCCATGCAGCAGGTCGCGGTCGGCCTCGGAGATGATCCCGCACTCGGCGAGCATCCCGGCGTGCGCCCGCGACTGCGCGACGTCGTAGGGCCACAGCTCGCGGTCGAAGCCGAGCGAGGTGTCGAGCGCGGTGAAGGCGGGATGCCGAGGTTCGGAGAAGCGGCCCATGAGGCCGCTCAACCTAGGACATCAGGCCGGTTCGAGGACCGCGGCGAGCGTCTCGGCGACCGCGGCGGCCTGGGCCTCGGTCATCTGCGGGAAGAACGGGAGGGCGATCGAGCGCGCCGCGACGTCCTCGCAGACGGGGAACTCTCCCTCGCGATGGCCGAAGCGCTCGCGGTAGAAGCTCATCAGGTGGATCGCCGGGAGGTACGGCTTGGAGGCGATCCCTCGCTCGCGCAGCGCGCCGATCGTCATGTCTCGGTCGACCCGCCTCGGGAGCTGGACGACGTAGACGAACCACGAGCGGCCCTCGTTCGGCGCTGGAAGCGCGAGGTCCTCGATGCCGGCGAGCGCCTCGGTGTACCAACCGGCCACGCGGGCGCGGTCGGCGAGCATGCCGTCGAGGCGCTCGAGCTGGGCGATCCCGATCGCCGACTGGATGTCCGAGAGGCGGTAGTTGAAGCCGAGCCGGTCGTGGTCGAGCCAGTCCATGTTCGGCGCGCGGCCCTGGTTGCGCTCGGAGTCGATGCGCTCCTTCATCGCCGGGTCGCCGCACACGACCATCCCGCCCTCACCGGTGGTCATCTGCTTGTTGGCTTAGAACGCGAACACCGCTGCGTGGCCGCGCGAGCCGACGATGCTCCCGTCGTCGTGACGCGCCCCGAGCGCCTCGCACGCGTCCTCGACGATCGGCAGGCCGAACGACTCGAACGCGGGCGTGTCGGCGGGCGTGCCGAAGATGTGGACCGGCAGGAGCGCGCTCGTCCGGTCCGTCACCGCAGCTCGAGCGGCGTCGACGGACATGTTCAGCGTGACCGGGTCGATGTCGCAGAAGACCGGGCGCGCGCCGCAGTACACAACAGCATTCGACGAGGCGACGAACGACAGAGGGGACGTGACCACCTCGTCTCCTTCACCGACGTCGTTTGCGCGAAGCCCGAGATGCAGGCCCGCGGTGCCAGAGGACACCGCTGAAGCGACGACGTCGGCAGGCGCGAACCGCGAGGCGAACGACCGCTCGAACCGCGGCCCCATCGGCCCGAGCGAGAGCTGCCCGGAGCGCAGGACCTCGAGGACGAGCTCTTCCTCCCGGTCTCCGAGGACCGGCCGCGCCATCGGGATCACGCGGGTTCGGGCGCCTCGCGCGACCGGGCGTGCTGGACCTTGCCGGGCTGCATCGGCAGCTCGATCGAGTCGACCAGCGCCTGCCACGACGCCGCGATCACGTTCTCGTGCACGCCGATCGATCCCCACACGTCGTGCCCGTCCGACGCGTCGAGGAGCACGCGCGTGATCGCGCCCGAGCCCTTCGTCTCGTCGAGGATCCGGACCTTGAAGTTCACGAGCTCGACGTCGCGCAGGTGCGGGTGGATCTCGGCGATCGCCATCCGCAGGGCGGCGTCGAGCGCATGGACCGGGCCGTTGCCCTCCGCGGTGCGCACGTAGCGCTCGCCGTCGACCCAGATCTTGATCGTCGCCTCGGTCTCGACCTTGCCGTCGGCGCGCTGCTCGACGATCGCCCGCCAGGACTCGAGGCGGAAGAGCGGCTCGTAGACGCCGGCCTCCTTGCGCAGCAGGAGCTCGAACGAGCCGTCGGCAGCCTCGAACTGATACCCGGCGTGCTCGAGCGCCTTGACGCGCTCGATGACCCGGACGGGGTCGACCTCGATGCCCGCGGCCTCGGCCTTCTCGGTCACCGTCGCGCGGCCGGCGAGCTCGGACACGAGGACGTCGTTCGTGTTGCCCACCAGCCCGGGCTCGACGTGCTCGAACGCGCGCGACTCGCTGCGCACGCCGGCGGCGTGGAGCCCCGCCTTGTGCGCGAACGCGTTCTTGCCCACGTAGGCCTGGAAGGGGTTCGGCGCACGGTTGAGCAGCTCGTCGGCGAAGTGGGCGACCTCGGTCAGTCGTGCGAGCCGGTCGGGCGGCAGGACCTCGTGGCCGAGCTTGAGCTGCAGGCCCGCGATGACCGAGACGAGGTTCGCGTTGCCGGTGCGCTCCCCCACGCCGTTCATCGTGCCCTGCACCTGCGTCGCGCCGGCCTCGACCGCGACGAGCGAGTTCGCCACCGCGCACTCGGCGTCGTTGTGGGTGTGGATGCCGATCTCGACCTCCGGCAGGGCGGCGCGGACGGCAGCCACGACGCGCGAGACGTCGCTCGGGAGCGTCCCGCCGTTCGTGTCGCACAGCACGAGCCGCTCGGCGCCCGCCTCGTGCGCGACCCGCGCGCCGAAGAGGGCGTAGTTCGCGTCGTCGGCGTAGCCGTCGAAGAAGTGCTCGGCGTCGAAGATCACGCGCTTGCCCTCGCCGCAGAGGAAGCCGATCGAGTCCGAGATCATCGCGAGGTTCTCCTCGCGCGTGGTGTGCACGACGCGCTCGACGTGCAGCACGCTCGTCTTGCCCACAAGCGTGCACACCGGCGCGAAGCACTCGGCGAGCACGCGCAGGCCCGGGTCCTCCGACGCGACGGCGTCGCGCCGCCGGGTCATCCCGAACGCCGCGAGCGTCACCGTCTCGAAGGACTCCTGCGCGAGCAGCGAGAAGAGCTCGGCCTCCTTGGGGTTCGACGACGGGAACCCGGCCTCGACGAGGTGGATCCCCAGCTCGTCGAGCCGGTGGACCAGCCGCAGCTTCTCCTCCGCGGTGAGGCTGATCCCGGCGCCCCCCATCCCGTCGCGGAGGGTGGCGTCGTACAGCTCTATGGAGCCCCCGCTCACGTGGCCGGTGCCGGGACCGGCACCGGGTCGAGCCAGTCGCGGTACTGCTCGGCGCGGCCGTGGAGCGCGTCCTCGAAGAGGGTCTGGACGGCGCGGGTGATCTCCCCCGGCTCGCCGGTGCCGACCGGCTGGTCGTCGACCTCGCGGATCGGCGTCAGCTCGGCCGCGGTGCCGGTCATGAAGATCTCGTCGGCCAGGACGAGCTCGGCGCGCATGATGTCGCGCTCGACGATCTCGTAGCCGAGGTCGGTCGCGATCTGCCGCGCGGCGCGCGCGTTGATGCCTTCGAGCACCGACGCGCTCAGCGGCGGCACGGAGATGCGGCCGTTCTTGATGACGAAGAGGTTCTCGCCCGTTCCCTCGCAGACGAAGCCGCGGTCGTCGAGCAGGATGCCCTCCTCGTAGCCGGCCTTGTGCGACTCGATCTTCGCCAGCACCGAGTTGAGGTACTGGCCGGTCGCCTTGGCCTGCGGGATGAGCGAGCCGGGGCCGATGCGACGCCACGACGAGGTCTTCGCGCGCACGCCGTTGCGCTTGCCCTCGTCGCCGAGGTAGGCGCCCCACTCCCACGTCGCGATCGCGACGTCGACGGGCGCGTCGAGCGGGAAGAGGCCCATCTGGCCGTACCCGCGGAACACCAGCGGGCGGATGTAGCACTCGCGCATCCCGTTGCGGGCGATGAGGTCGAGCGTGGCCTGCCGGATCTGCTCCTTCTCGAACGGAACCGGCATGTAGTAGAGCTTGCACGAGTCGAACAGCCGGTTGACGTGGTCGGTGTGGCGGAAGACCGCGGGGCCGATCTCGGTGTCGTAGCAGCGGACGCCCTCGAAGACGCCCGTGCCGTAGTGCAGACCGTGCGTCAGGACGTGGACCTTGGCCTCATCCCACGGCACGAAGTCCCCGTTCATCCAGATGAGGTCGGCCTGCTTCACGTTGCTCTACGTCCTTTCGAGGTGGGCGAGGACCGCCTGTGTCGCCTCGTCGGTGGTGGCTTCACCGCCGAGGTCTCGTGTGCGGAGTCCGCCGTCGAGGGCTGCGTCGACTGCGGATTCTACGGCTGCGGCCTCCTTTTCACGACCCAAGCCGTGCCGGAGCAGCAGCGCAGCGCTCAGGATCATCGCGAGCGGGTTGGCGACGCCCTGCCCGGCGATGTCCGGAGCCGACCCGTGGACCGGCTCGAACAGGCCCGGATCGCCCTCTGCGCCGAGCGATGCGGAGGGCAGCATGCCGATCGAGCCGGTGATCATCGCGGCCTCGTCGCTGAGGATGTCGCCGAACATGTTCTCGGTGAGGATCACGTCGAAGTGGCGCGGCGCCGCTACGAGCTGCATGGCCGCGTTGTCGACGAGCACGTCCTCGAGCAGGACGTTGGGGAACTCCTCGCCGTGGACACGATGCACGACCTCGCGCCACAGCCGCGACGTCTCGAGCACGTTCGCCTTGTCGACGCTCGTCACGCGGCTGCGGGCGGCGCGGAAGGCGACGCGGGCGATCCGCTCGACCTCCTCGACGCTGTAGGAACAGAGATCGGTGGCCGTCGTCGCCGTCCGCGTCTTCTCGCCGAAGTAGATCCCGCCGGTGAGCTCGCGGACGACGAGCAGGTCGGTGTTCTCGATGATCTCGCGGCGCAGCGGGCTGGCGTCGTAGAGGGCCGGCAGCGGCCGGACCGGTCGGAGGTTCGCGAACAGGCCGAGGCCCTTGCGCAGGCCGAGCAGGCCCTGCTCGGGACGCGGCTTGTCGGGGTCGGTCGTGTCCCACTTCGGGCCGCCGACCGCGGCGAGGAGCACGCCGTCGGCCGCCCGGCACGCGTCGAGCGTCTCGTCGGTCAGCGCGGTGCCGTGGGCGTCGATCGAGGCGCCCCCGACGAGGTGCTCGGTGTAGTCGAGGTCGGGCGCGACCGCGTCGAGGATGCGACGTGCGGCGGCGAGGACCTCGGGTCCGATGCCGTCGCCGGGGAGGGTGACGATGGTGGGCATGAGGCGCTGAGCCTACGAGGACGCAGCGTCCTGGCGCGGACACGCCATCGAACTGGTTGCCCACGTCCTTTGCGTTCTGTAGGTTCGTGGCATGAGACGTCTTCTCTCACCCGAGGGGGCCGCTGTCCTTCTCGCCGTCTGCGCCGCGTTCGCGTTCGGCGCGATCGTCAAGGTCGCGTCCGCCGACCACTTCCACTCGAACTGCGTGGGTCATGGGTTCGTGCACGGGTCCGATCTGACGGACGGCCACTTCCACTCGCGCGTCGACCCGATCGCGTGCGGCGACGGCTCGGTGCGGTGCTCGCTCTACGTCTTCAGCTCGGAGATCAAGACCGTCTACGCGGGCGGGAGCGGCGTGTCGTGCAACCTGTACGTCAAGGACTACGGCAACTACGGGCCGGAGTGCGCCGGGAAGTCGTTCAACCACTACATCAGGTACTCCGGCGGCGGGCAGTTCGACGGGCACACCCACAACGCGCACAACAACTGCTCATGAGCCGCGCACTTCGCCTTTTCCTCCTCGCGCTCGCCGTGGCGATCGCGACGGTCGCCGGCGTCGCGGCGGCCAGCGCGCTGACCGCCGGCGACAACGGGCACGACCACGCCGGCGACGAGCGGTCGCCCGGCCTGACGCCCGACGGCGGGCCGATGACGCGCGAGGGGTCGGAGGCCGACCCGCGCGGCGGGCCGCCGTGGACGGCGCTCGTGTTCGAGAGCGAGACCGGAAGGACCTGCTGGATCACCGGCCGGGTCAAGGACGGCCGGTTCGGTTCGATCCAGCGCGACGGCACGTTCGTGCAGCGCTCGGCCTACGACGGCGCCAACTGCGCCGACCTGGACGGGGGCCACTACGGCGTCGCGCTGGCGACCGGCGGCCCACAGGACGATCCGGATCTCGTCAGCGGCGTGGTCGACGACACGGTCCGGAGGGTCTCGCTCCTCCAGGGGCGCGGGTCACGCGAACTGCGGGTGAGCGACCGCGGGTCGTTCGTGGCCGTGCTGGGCGAGAAGGCGGGGCCGGCGGACATCCGCGTGCAGTTCGCGTTCGCCGACGGGTCGACCGAGGTGTTCTCGTTCGACGGGCGCCCGCCACAGCGGTCGCGCCGCTAGGCGGTCGCGTCGAGGTTCAGTCGGACGTAGGCGAGGGAGTCGAGCTCGGCTGCTGCCTTCTCCGCTAGCGGGCGTGCCTCCTCGGTCGGCATGCCGTGGAGGATCACGGTCTCGACGAACGCGACCATGTCGGACGGGACGGTCGGCTTCGGCTCGAGCCAGGTCTTGATCTGGGTGAACCCGGCGTCGCGCAGGCGCCGCTCGGTGTCCTCGGGCGTAGCGTAGAGCCACGTGCCGGGACGCTCCCCCACGACCTCGAGGACGCGCGCGATGTTGCCGTGACCTCCGCACTGCGCGACGAGCCGGCCGCCGGGCTTCAGGTGCGCGTGGAGCCGCTCGAACAGGCGCTGATGATCGGTGATCCAGTGGAACACCGCGCACGAGAAGATCACGTCGAACGACTCGGTGAGTGAGAGATCCAGAAGGCTCTGGTGCTCCACGCGCACTCTCTCGCCGAGCCGTTGGCGCGCGAGGTCCACCATCGCCGCATCGGCGTCGACGCCGACCACGTCCGGGGTGAGGGCGAGCAGCAGCTCGGTCACCCGGCCGCTGCCGCAGCCGGCGTCGAGCACGTGGTCGGAAGCCGTGATCCCGGAGCGCGCGATGATCTCCCGCGCCCAGGCCTCCTGCGGATCGGCGACGCGGTCGTAGGTCTTCGCGTCCCACATAAAGGGGTCTGACCCCTTTAGGTCGGGGTGAGGGCCGTGGTGACCGGCCCCGAGCGCTCGCGCTGCTGCTCGAAGGCCGCGATCGCGTCCTCCTGCTCGGCGAGCGTGAGGCTGATGTCGTCGAGCCCGTTGAGGAGGCGGTGCTTGATCTGCGGGTCGATGTCGAAGTGGGCCGACCCGCCCTCCCAGCGGACCTCCTGCTCGGCGAGGTCGACCTGCGCGTGGCCGGCCGCGGCGATCGCGTCGACGTCCTCGTCGGACAGCTCGACCGGGAGCAGGCCGTTCTTCGTGCAGTTGTTGCGGAAGATGTCGGCGAAGCTCCGGGCGATGATGGCGTGGAAGCCGTAGTCCTGGAGGGCCCACGGCGCGTGCTCGCGGCTCGATCCGCAGCCGAAGTTCTCGCCGGTGACGAGGATCGGGTTGCTCTCGAGCTCGAGGCCGTTGGCCCGCCACTCGTGGAAGCAGAACTCCCCGAAGCCCGTCCGCTCGACGCGCTTCATGTAGCGCGCCGGGATGATCTGGTCGGTGTCGACGTCGTCGCGCATGAGCACGGTGACCGGCGCGGTGATGGTCTCGATGGCGTCCATGGCTAGCCCCAGTTCCGGATGTCGACGAAGTGGCCCTCGATGGCGGCGGCGGCCGCCATCTGCGGCGAGACGAGGTGGCTGCGGGCGCCGCGGCCCTGGCGGCCCTCGAAGTTGCGGTTCGAGGTCGACGCGACCCGCTCCCCGGGCGCGGCCACGTCGGGGTTCATCCCGAGGCACATCGAGCAGCCCGCGGCGCGCCAGTCGAAGCCCGCGGCCCTGAACACCTCGTCGAGCCCCTCGGCCTCGGCCTGCGCCTTGACCTGCTGGGAGCCCGGGACGACCATCGCGATGACGCCGTCGGCGACCTTGCGGTCCTTGATGACCGAGGCCGCGGCTCGGAGGTCGCCGATACGGCTGTTCGTGCACGAGCCGATGAACACGCGGTCCAGGCGGATCTCGGTCATCGGGGTGCCGGGCTCGAGCGCCATGTACTCGAGCGCGCGCTCGTGGCCCTGGTCCTGCGGGGCCGGCACCGCCTCGGCGACGCCGACGACCATCCCCGGCGTCGTGCCCCAGGTGACCTGCGGGCTGAGCGCCGACGCGTCGACGACGATCTCGCGGTCGAACGTCGCGCCCTCGTCGGTCGTGAGGTCCTCCCAGGCGGGGTCGATCTCCACGCCGCGCTCGCGCAGCCACGCGAACGTCGTCTCGTCGGGCGCGATCATCCCCGCGCGACCGCCGCCCTCGATGGTCATGTTGCAGATCGTCATGCGGCCCTCCATCGAGAGCGCCTCGATGGCCGGCCCGGCGAACTCGACGGCGTGGCCGCCGGCGCCGTTGACGCCCATCTGGCCGATCGTGCCGAGGATCATGTCCTTCGCGGTGACGCCCGGGCCGAGCTCGCCCTCGTAGCGGATGCGCATCGACTTCGGCTTGTTCTGCCCGAGGGTCTGGGTGGCGAGGACGTGCTCGACCTCGCTCGTCCCGATGCCGAAGGCCAGCG
>CADCVT010000071.1 GCA_902806215.1 uncultured Solirubrobacteraceae bacterium
CAGGAACTGCGGCGGGATGCCGCGCCCGGTGTCGGCCACCTGGATTCGGACGGCGCCGTTGCTCCGCGCGACCCGCACCGACACCCGCCCGCCCCGGCCGGTGAACTTCACCGCGTTGTTCAGCAGGTTCCACACGACCTGCTGGATGCGGTCGGGGTCGGCGCGGACCCGCCCGGCGCGGTCGTCGGATTCGACGTCCACGCCGACGCCCCTCGCGTCCGCCATCGGCCGGACCGCCTCGACCGCGGCGCGCACGACCGCGACGAGGTCGGCCTCCCGCACGTCCAGCCGCAGCTTGCCGGAGATGATCCGCGACACGTCCAGCAGGTCCTCGATCAGCTGCTGCTGGGCGTCGGCGCTGCGGCGGATCGTCGCGAACACCTCCAGCTGTTCCGCCGGCCGGACCACCCCGCCCTCGAGCATCTTCGTCCACAGCAGGATGGCGGTCAGCGGGGTGCGGAGCTCGTGGCTGACGACGGCGAGGAACTCGTCGCGCATCGTCATCGCCCGCTCGGCCTCCAGTCGGGCGACCGTCTCCTGCTCCAGCAGTCGCTCCCGCTGCTCCTCGACCCGCTTCTGCTCGGTCAGGTCGCGGCAGACCTTGACGAACCCGCGGAGCGCGCCGCCGTCGCCGCGGAGCGGGGTGGTGATCCCGCTGGCGTAGAACCGCTCGCCCCCCTTGCGGACCTGCCACCGGTCGTCGGACGCCCGCCCCTGCCCCGCCGCCGTCGCCAGCTCCTTCTCGTGCTCGCCGGTCGCCGCCTCCTCGGGCGTGAACAGCACCGCGCCGCTGCGGCCGACGATCTCGGCCTCGCGGTAGCCGAAGATCCGCTCGGCGCCGGTGTTCCACGTCACGACCACCCCGTTCGGGTCCTCCATGAAGATCGCGTGGTCGCGGGAGTTCTCGACGATCAGCCGGTGCCGGTCCTCCGCCTGCCGCAGCGCGTCCTCCATCCGCTTGCGCTCGGTCAGGTCGCGGCTGATCTTCGTGAACCCCAAGAGCCGGCCGCGGTCGTCGCGGACCGCGGTGGCGATCTCGTTGGCCCAGAACCGCTCGCCCCCCTTCCGCACGCGCCAGTCCTCCCGCTCGGACCGCCCGTTCGCCGCCGCCTCGGCCATCTCCCGGTCGAGCTGGCCGCTGGCGACCTGCTCGGGCGTGTAGAACGTGGAAACGTGGCGGCCGACGATCTCGTCGGGCGCGTACCCCTTCACGCGCTGCGCGCCCTCGGTCCACTCGACGACGACGCCGACGGGGTCGATCATGAAGATCGCGTAGTCGTGCAGGTTCTGCACGAGCATGCGGAACCGGTCCTCGCTCGCGCGTAGCGCGCCCTCGGCCCGTTTACGGTCGGTGACGTCCGCCAACGTGCCGACGAACTCCGTGTACCGCCGGTCGCTCCCCTCGCCGGCGAAGTAGGACCGGCCGCGCGCGTAGACCCAACGGACCGAGCCGTCCGGGCGGACCGTCCGGTACTCGATCGCGAACGGGCGGGGGTCGTCGGGGCGGACGGCGGCACGGACGGCGGCGTCGACCCGCGCGCGGTCGTCGTCGTGGATCGACAGGAGCGCGCGCTCGTACGCGACGCGCCCGCCGCTGTGGGGCAGGCCGAAGAACTCGCGGAACCGTTCGTCGTAAATAACGTCGCCGGTGGCCGCGTCGACGATCCCCCAGCCCAGGTTCGCGGCGTAGAGCGCCATGCGCCGCTGCTCGGCGAGCCGGTCGCGGTCCCGCTCGGCCAGCACCCACGCGGTGTCCTCCATGCAGGTGTTCAGCACCCCGCCGACGCCGCCCTGATCATCGGGGATCGGGCTGAACGACCACGTGAACCACGCGTCCTCGGGCGCCCCGTCCCGCTCGAGGACGAAGTGGTCGCGCGCGGTCAGCGTCGACTCGCCCCGCCGCATGACCGCCTCGATGCACGGCTCGATCTTCGGCCACGCCTCGCCCCACACGGCCCGGCCGGGCTGGCCGAGCGCGTCGGGGTGGCGCTTGCGGAGCAGCGGCGCGTACGCGTCGTTGTAGATCAGCGTGAGGTCCGGCCCCCACCAGATCACCATCGGGAACCGGGCGCCCAGGCAGATGCCGACCGCGGTGCGCAGGCTGGGCGGCCACCGGTCGATCGGCCCGAGCGGCGTGCGCGCCCAGTCCGTCGACCGGACGAACCCGGCCATCCGCGCCGCGGGCGGCGGCTGATCGACCCCCTGCTGTTCCGGCACGACCGTCCTCCCGACCGAACGTCCCCTGTGCGTTGCGCGGCCCGTGCCGCTCCCCGCGCCGAAGATTAGCGACGCGCGCCAGAACGCACGACCGGCAAAACCATGCAGCGGGCGCGATATGTTCTGCCGGCGTGAATCGAGCGTCGGCGGTCACGGCCGGGCGAGCGCGGCCGTGGCGCGACGGCAGAACTCGCGGCCGTAGTCGGTCCACTCCCCCTCGCCCCAGTAGCGGAAACAGCTCGTCTGGCTCAGCAGCAGGTGGTAGAGCGCCTCCCGGTAGCGGGGGTCGGCGGCGCCCATGCCGGTCCGCCCGACCGTCTCGGCGAACAACGCGCTGGCCGACTCCATCGGGCC
>CADCVT010000072.1 GCA_902806215.1 uncultured Solirubrobacteraceae bacterium
GGGGACGAAGCCACGCGGCGCGAACGCCGCCGAGGACGCCCGCATCGCCGAGGAGCTGCTCGCCGACGAGAAGTAGCGGGCCGAGCACGTGATGCTCGTCGACCTCGCGCGCAACGACCTCGGCCGCGTCTGTGGCTACGGCAGCGTCACGGTCGACGAGTTCATGGCCGTCGAGACGTACTCGCACGTCATGCACATCGTCTCGAGCGTGAGCGGCGAGCTGCGCGATGACGTCAACCCGATGGGCGCGCTGCGGTCGATGCTCCCGGCGGGCACGCTGAGCGGAGCGCCCAAGGTCCGCGCGATGGAGATCATCGACGAGCTCGAGCCGATCAAGCGCGGCGGCTACGGCGGAGCGATCGGCTACCTCTCCTACACGGGCGAGCTGGACACCTGCATCTACATCCGGACCGTGACGATGAAGGACGGCAAGGCGCACGTCCAGGCCGGCGGAGGAACCGTCGCCGACGCGAAGCCCGAGTACGAGTTCGAGGAGTCCAAGGCGAAGGCCAGCGCGGTCCTCCGAGCGTTCGAGCTCGCGGGCACCCAGCAAGAGTGGCCCTGACGGGCGATCCGGGCCTTCTCGTAGCGGGGGCGGCGCTCCCGCGGGCTCCTGGGCGGCAACGGCCCGCCCGCCCAACCACGGGCGCCCTCGGCCTCGTCCTCTGGCTGCACCTCGTGCGGGGACAGCCGCACCTCGTGCGGGGACAGTCCCCGCACAAAGCCACGCTCGTGCGGGGACAGTCCCCGCACGAAGTCCCCAGGCCTTCGCACCGCCACCTGTCACAGAACACGCACCTGTGGGGACAGTCCTTACGAACGAAACGCTGCTTTTGCAGCGGTTTCGCCCGTCACGAAACACGCATGTGAGGGGACAGTCCCCGTGGTTTGTGCGGGGACTGTCCCCGCACGAGGGATCTGCCTACTCTGAGCGTCGTGCGCGTTCTCGTCGTCGACAACTACGACTCGTTCACCTACAACCTCGTCCAGTACCTCGGGGAGCTCGGGGCGGACCTGGACGTCGTTCGCAACGACGCGGCGTCGGTGGACGAGCTGCTCGAGCGCGCTCCGGAGAAGGTCGTCGTCTCGCCCGGGCCTTGCACGCCGAACGAGGCGGGCGTGTCGGTGGAGGCGATGCGGCGCTTCCCGGAGGCCGGGATCCCGACGCTCGGCGTCTGCCTCGGCCATCAGTCGCTCGCGCAGGCGTTCGGCGGCACCGTCATTCGGCACCTCCCGGTGCACGGCAAGACGACGACGATCGAGCACGACGGCAAGACGATCTACGCCTGCATGCCGCAGCAGCTCACCGTCGGGCGATACCACTCGCTCGTCGTCGACGAGGACCTGCCCGACTGCTTCGACAGGACGTCGTTCGGCGGCGGCGTCGTCATGGGCATCCGCCACAAGGAGCTTCCCGCCGAGGGCGTGCAGTTCCACCCCGAGTCCGTCCTGACCGACCGCGGCAAGGACCTGCTGCGCAACTTCCTGGACGTAGGGGGCTGCCGCCCCCTCACAACCCCCGCTTGAGGATGCAGTAGCCGCGTGAACCGCGACGAGGTCTCCTCGGTCACCCACGGTGACCTACCCTTCGCCAACCCGCTGTCCGAGGCGGCGATCGACGCGGCCATCACGGCCCTCGAGCTCGAGCCCGGCGCGCAGGTGCTCGACATCGGCGCCGGCAACGGCGAGCTCCTGACGCGGATCTTCGACGCGCACCCCGGGACGACCACCGTGGCGGTGGAGCCGAGCGAGCCGTGGGCCGAAGCCGCCCGCGACCGCGGCGTGCACATCGTCTACGAGCAGACGCTCGAGGAGGCGCCGCTCGATCCGCCCTACGCCCTCGTGTTCTTCAACGCGTCGTCGCACGCGATCGGCGGCTGGGACGAGGCGCTGCGCGAGTACGCGCGCCTCGGCGACCAGGCCCTCGTGGGGGAGGGCTTCTGGCGGCGCGAGCCGAGCGAGTCCTACCTCGCCGACGCGCTCGGCGGAGCGACCCGCGACGAGCTTCCGACCCACGACGGCCTGCTCGACGGCGCCCGCGCCGCCGGCTGGGAGGTCGTTGCCGAGTCGGTCGCCTCCGACGAGGACTGGGCGCGCTACGAGGAGACGCTGATCGCCCAGGGGGAGGCGCACCTCGCGCAGGACCCCGAGCCGGACCTCCGCGCCTGGGTCGACGCCGCGAAGGCGCGCTGGGAGCACCCCGACGGCAAGGACACGCTCGGGTTCGCGTTGCTGACGCTGCGCAAGGCCGACTGAGCGGGCGGCGCGGCACGCCAGCAGCGCTCAACGATCCGCTGACCGGGTACAACACCTCTATCCGGAGTTTCGCGCTCGTCGCTGCCCTGTTCCTGCTTGCTGCCGCCCCCGCGGCGGCGGAGGAGCTGACCGGCACCGTGATCCTCGAGCACGCGGATCGCTTCGAAGACGGGGTCGCGGACGAGTCCGCGCTGCTCAGGACGAAGAACGACGGGACGCTCGCGCTGCGCGGCAACGGCCGCCGCTGGCGCGAGCTCGCCGGACGCCGGATCCGCATCAAGGGCCGCAAGCGCGGCAACGCCGTCGAGGAGCCCGTGCTCCTCGCCGCGGGCGGGCGCGACACGGCCGCCACCGGCGGCCCGACGGCCGCGCCCATCAGCGAGACCGACCCGGCTCCGCGCAAGCTCGCGGTGATCCTCGTCAGCTCGCCCGACGACCGCGCGCGCCGCTGGGACCCGCTGGAGACCGAGCGGGTCATGTTCAGCGACCAGCGCTCGGTCGCCTCGTACTTCCGCACGCTGAGCTTCGGCCGCATCGACTTCGCCGGGGACGTCTTCGGCTTCTACGACATCGAGGGCGACGGCGCCGCGTGCGATCACGTCGCCATCGCACGCCAGGCCGAGGCGGCCGCACTCGCCGACGGCAGGGACCTGACGCAGTACGACCACATCATGTACGTCACGCCGCGCGACACCGCGTGCCCGTGGGGCGGCCTCGGCAACATGCCCGGCCGCCACACCTGGGTCAGCGCACGGCCGAGCGACATCCGGATCGCCGCCCACGAGCTCGGCCACAACCTCGGCGTCCACCACGCGGGCTCGCTGGGCTGCGACGACGCCGGCCGCCCCTCCTCGCTGATCGGCACGTGCACGACCGTCGAGTACGGCGATCCGTACAGCGTCATGGGCTTCTCGCGCACGGGCCTGCTCTCGAACTGGCACCGCACCCAGCTCGGCCTCGTCTCCGCCGCGCAGCGCCGCGACGCGACCCGCGACGGGCTCTACGAGCTGACGACGATCAACGACGACCAGGGCGGGACCAAGCTGCTGCGGATCCCCCGGTCGGGCGGGGAGGAGTGGCTCGCGCTCGAGGTGCGCACGCCGCTCGCCCCCTTCACGCTCGAGCCCGAGCCGTCCGGGGTGTTCGTCCGTGCGACGCCCTCGATCGAGCGCCGCGGCATCAGCGGGCTCGTCGACGCCGCGCCCGGCTCGCCCGCGGGCTACGGGGACGCCCCGCTGCAGCCCGGCCAGACCTTCGAGGACGCGGCGACGCGCTCGATCATCCGCGTCGAGTCGATCGCCGGAGGCGTCGCGCGTGTTCGCGTCGGCTTCCTGCCTGAGGCGCCCCGACCGGCCGTGGCGGCCGACCCCGGCGTCGCGCGGCTGTTCTGGCCGCGCGCCGGAGACGACACCGCCGTCGTGCGCTACGAGATCGAGCGCGACGGGGCCATCGTCGGCGAGACGAC
>CADCVT010000073.1 GCA_902806215.1 uncultured Solirubrobacteraceae bacterium
ACGCGCAGGGAGAGCCCGCGGTGCCTGGCGAGCCGGGCGATCGGGCGGATCTTCGCGGCGAGGCCGCGCGACGCCTCGCGCGTCATGAGCCACGACGCCGGCGGCGGCTTGGCGTCGCAGTACGGCAGCGCGTACATGTGGACCGCGAGGATCCCGGCACGGTCCTGCCAGCGGTCGAGCAGCCCGGGCAGCGACGACCACCAGAACGGCCGCGCGAAGCCGCCGACGCTGAAGCGCGGCCCGTCCTTCAGCGCGGCCATGTACCGGGCGACGTCGCGGCCGTAGGCGGCCGGGCCGTACCGCGCGTGCTTGCGCACGCGGCGGTGGACCGCACCCGGGACGCGGAACGTCTTCGCCGCGGTGTAGAGGTCGGGCTCGTTGCCGAGCTCGACGGCGTCGAGCTCGAACCGCCTGCGCGCCTCGTCGACGAGCGTTCGGGCGTTCGCCGGATCGCGCAGCGCGAGGTTCAGCCCGAGGGTCACCGGGCCGCGCCCGAGCGCCCCCGACACCGCGTTCGCCGCATCGAGCGTTCGCGGCGTCACGTCGTGCAGGACGGTCCGCGGCTTGCGCCGGCCCTCCGGGTTCCACCACGCGGAATCGCCCGAGTTGCCGCCGACGCGCAAGGACAGCCCGCCCTGCGATCGCGCGATCGGCGCGAGCAGCCGCTCGAGCGCCGCGGCCCGCCGGCCGTCGCGCCCGGCGTACGGCACGAGCGAATCCCACTCGACCGACAGCCCGAAGAACGACCGCGGAACCCGCTGTCCGAACCGCGTCGGATCGACCGACACCGTCGCCGCACGGACGTCGGCGGCCAGGAGCCCGCAGGCCACGAGAGCGACGACGACCACGCGAAGCACGGCCGTCAGTCTCGCAAGCGGCGACTACTTCCCGTCGACGTCCTCGGCAGCCTTCTCGGCGTCCTTGGCCGCGTCGTCGGCGGCCTCGCCCGCCTTCTCGTCGGCGTTGCCGGCCTTCTTGTCGATCTCCTCTGCCGCGTCCTTGGCGTCGCGCTCGACGGCGTCGTCCGTGCCGCAGGCACCTGCACCGGCGGCGAGTGCGCCGACGGCGAGGAGGGTGAGAAGTCGATCCTTGAGGGCCATGCCTCATCGGTTACCCGGCCCGATCCGCGGGCGTGCGGTCGCGCGCGCCGGTCGCCAACCCCGGCTGACGCGGCGGGCGTAGGCTGCGCGCCATGAGCTACACGGTCAAGAACCTCGACGAGGTCGCGGACATCGCTCCCAAGCACGGCTTCGGCGACACCCAGGAGGCGCGGTTCGCCAACGACGACTACGACGCGAAGGACACGGGCTTCTCGCTTCACCGCATCAGGCCCGGCAAGCGGCAGGGGTTCGCCCACCGTCACGAGAACGCCGAGGAGGTCTACGTCGTCCTCGGCGGCAGCGGCCGGATCAAGCTCGACGACGACGTCGTGGACCTCGAGCGCCTCGACGCCGTGCGCGTCGCGCCAACGGTGGCCCGCGCGTTCGAGGCCGGCGAAGAGGGCCTCGAGATCATCGCGTTCGGCCCGCGTCACGAGGGCGACGGCGAGCTCATCGAGAACCCGGAGTTCTGGACCTAGCCCTCGTACGCGGCGAGCGTCGCGGTCATCCGGTCCTGGATGCTCCGCGCGCCGTAGACGTTCACGCCGTTCATCAGCCAGGCGAACGCGACCGGGCCGCCGGCGGTCGCGCACACGCCGGCGAGGTTCGACACCGAGCGGATCGTCCCGGTCTTCACCGTGCAGCGCCCAGCGGCGCGGGTCCCGCGCATGCGCCGCTTGACCGTGCCGGTCCGTCCGGTGACGGCAAGCGACGACGTCCATGTCGGCGCGATCTCCTGCGCCTGCATCCGCTCGAGCAGCCGGACGACCTGCCGCGGCGTCGCGCGGTTGGCGCGGCTGAGGCCGCTGCCGTCCACGATCCGCGGCCGCACGCCGAAGTCGTCGAGCGTGTCGCGGACGACCTGCGCGCCCGAGAACGTCGAGCCGCCCCCGCCGAAGCTCGCGCCGAGCGCCTTGAGCAGCATCTCGGCGATGAAGTTGTCCGACGGGACGTTCGTGTCGCGCGCGAGGAGGCCCATCGAGGCCGAGGGGAGCGTGGCGATCTCGGCCGCCTGCGCGCCCGGAAACCCGCCGACCCGCGCGCGGCGGCCGACCTTCACCTCTGCGGCCCGCAGCCGCCTGGAGAACCGCTCGGCGACGTAGGCAGCGGGATCGGGCTGGAAGCCGCGGCGCATCACGAGCGCGCCCAGGCGCCCGCCGAGGTCGAAGTCGGGCCGGAACCCGGTCCGCGGCGTGCCGCGTCTGCGGTCGAACGCGGTGTCGTCGGCGATGACGCCGCCCTCCACGCGGCGGATGCCCGCGGCGCGCACGCCGGAGGCCAGCGTGTCGAGCCCGTCCTCGCTCAGCGCGGGATCGCCGCCGCCGACGAGCACGAGGTCCCCGCGCAGGACGCCGTCCTCGTCGACCGTCGCCTCGCTCACGACCCGCGTCTGGAGCTGGCCGTCGGGCCCGAAGCGCAGCAGTGCGGCGGCCGTGACGAACAGCTTCTCGACCGAGGCGGGGATGCGGACCTGGTCCTGCCGGATCGCGATGAGCTCACGGCCGTCGTCGAGCGAGCGGGCGTAGAAGCCGGTCGACGGGCCGGCCAGCCGGGCCTGGGCGGCGAGGCGCTGCTGGATCTCGGTCGCGTCGAGGGCGTGGGCGGGCGCCGCGAAGACGCAGACGAGCATCGCGACGAGGACGGTGAGAGTTCGGCGCACAGGCCCCATGACACCAGACCAGGCGGAAAGGATCGGCCTCGGCGCATACACTCCGGTCCGTGGGCAAGGTCGTCGACCTCGAGCGCAAGCGCGGAGGCAAGAGCGGTTCGCAGGCCGGTCGTCGCCGTCCGCGGCGGTCGAAGACCGCCCTCGTCCTCGGCGGCGGCGGGTTCACCGGCGGGGTCTACGAGATCGGCGCGCTGCGCGCCCTGGACCTCCTCAGCGTCAACCGCTCGGTCAACCAGTTCGACATCTACGTCGGGACCTCGGCCGGCTCGTTCGTGGCGTCGCTGTGCGCGAACGGCGTGACGCCCGAGGAGATGATGCGCGTCGTCAACCAGCAGGTGCCGACGCCGTTCCGCGACATCGACCTCGGGATGCTGCTGCGGCCGAACGTCGTCGAGTTCGCCCGCAAGGGCATCGGCCTGCCCGCCCAGGCGGTGCGGCTGGCCCGCGAGCTCGCGCCCCAGCTCGGGCAGGTCTCGCTCATGGACGTCGTGCTCGGCCTCGGCGAGGGGCTCCCGTCGGGCATCTACAGCGGCGGCGGCATCGAGAAGTACATGCGCGAGGTGCTCAGCGACCCCGACCGCACCGACGACTTCCGTGAGCTCGAGAACGAGCTCTTCCTCGCCACGACCGACCTCGACACGTGCGAGCGGATCGTCTTCGGCACCGAGGGCTGGGACGACGTGCCGATCTCGACCGCGGTCCGCGCGTCGACGGCGCTGCCGATGCTCTACGCGCCCGTCGAGGTCAAGGGTCGCGAGCTCATCGACGGCGGCATCGTCTCGACCACGAACCTCGACGTCGCCGTCGAGGCGGGCGCGAAGTTCATCGTCGTCGTCAACCCGCTCGTCCCGTTCGTCAACGACTTCTCCAAGCGCGTAGGCGGCGTGATGGGCTCACGGCCGCAGCGCGTGAGCGACATGGGCCTGCCCCAGATCGGCTACCAGACGTTCAAGCTCATGGCCTACCAGCGGCTGCACGAGATGGCGCGCCGCTGGGAGGAGCGCTACCCCGGCGTCGACATCGTGCTCATCGAGCCCGAGCCCAACGACGAGCTGATGTTCCAGACGTCGATCATGAACTACACCAAGCGCGTGCAGATCGCCAAGCACGGCTTCCAGTCGGTGACGCTCAAGCTGGCCGAGGACTACGAGTCCTTCCACGAGGTTGCCGGGCGCCACGGCATCGAGATCTCCGCCACGCGCGTGCGCAAGGTCGTCAAGCACTTCTCGGTCGAGCGCGAGAAGACCCGCGCATGGCGCAAGATCCTCGAGCAGACGACCGGCGCGCTCCTGCGCCAGTC
>CADCVT010000074.1 GCA_902806215.1 uncultured Solirubrobacteraceae bacterium
CGCTCATCGTCGGCGGCATCGTCGCCGCCGTAGGCCTGGCCCTCGTGATGAAGGGCCGCTCAGCCCTCCAGGCGGAAGACCTCACTCCGCGTCGGACGATCCAGACGCTGAAAGAGGACGTCGAGATGGTGGGCGAGCAGACCTCGCGGTGAGCCCCGAGAAGGAGCCGCCGAAGCCGGCGAGAGCCGGCAGCGGTGGCCGCCGCAAGGCGGCCGGCGACGCGAAGGACGCGAAGAAGGCCGCTGATGCGTCTGGCGCTCGTGCGAGCGCGCGGAGCGGTTCCGGTGGCGGCGGCGGCAGCAAGGCGAAGCCCAAGGACGCCGACAAGACCCGGAAGCCGGACGGTAAGCCCCGCCCGAGTGCGAACAGCACGAAGGCCGCGTCGACCAGGGCTCCCGCTGACAAGTCGGCGTCCCGCGAGACCGATCGGTCACGCAAGACCGGTGAGAAGCCGCGCAGCCAGGGCGCGCAGGACGCAGCAAAGAAGACGACACAGCGCCGGCAACTCGCGAAGCCCTCGGAGAGGGCGCTCGAGCCGGCAGCGGAGGCAAGCACGATGACGACAGAGAGACAGTCCCAGGGGGCGGACGGCTCCACAGACGAGAGCTGGCCGGCTCCGGGCGACCAGTGGCCGCCCGCCGGGAGCATCGGTGACACGAGCCCGGAGACGTACGAGGCCGGCACCTCGCTCGATACGACGACCGCCACGTACGGCGGCACGAGCTCCTACGACACCGTCGCCGCGTACGACGTCGGTGACGCTGCCACGACGACCGACGATCCCGACGCCGCTGCGGACCAGCTGGTGTCAGAGATCGCCGGGACCCGGCAGGAGATGTCGGGAACGATCGGCGCGCTCGCCGAGAAGCTCGACCCGCCGATGCTCATGGAGCAGGCCAAGGAAAAGGTCACCGAGACAGCGACGGGTGTCCTGGATCACGCAAAGGAGACCGTGGCCGACGCCGCGTCCTCAGCGGTCGATCAGGCGAAGGAGACGGTCCGCGAAGCGACCGTCGGAAAGGTCGAAGGCATGGTGCACAACGCGCAGGACATGATGAGCAACGCCGGACAGACGGCGCAGGAGAAGGGCGGCTCGATCGTCGACACGATCAAGCAGAACCCGATCCCCGCGGCGCTCGCCGGCATCGGCATCTGGATGCTGTGGCGCTCGAACAGCAGCAGCAGCAGCCAGAAGCGGACGACGTACCGCACCGGCGGCTACTACGACACCGGCTACCAGGGCGGGACCTGGCAGGGCCAGTCGCAGGGCTACCAGTCGCAGGGCTACCAGCAGCCGGGCGCGATGGACCGCATCGGGAGCACCGCCAGCGGCCTCGCGAGCACCGTGGGTGACACCGCGGGCAACGTGGCCGGCACCGTCGGCCAGACCGCCGGCAACGTAGTGGACACCGTCGGCCAGACCGCGGGCAACGTCGCGAGCACGGTCGGCGAGACCGCGGGCAACGTGGTCGACACCGTTGGTCAGACCGCGGGCAACGTCGCGGCGGGTGCGGGACGCGTCGTCGGTCAGGTCGGCGAGACCGCCGGGCAGGCCGTGCAGCAGGTCGGGCAGACGGCCGGCGAGGTCGGCGATCAGCTGACCATCACGGTCCGTCGCCTCCAGCGGCAGGCCACTCGTGCGATGCAGGACAACCCGCTCGCAGTCGGTGCGGCCGCGGTGGCCGTCGGCGCCGCGGTCGGTCTTGCGCTCCCCTCGACGCAGAAGGAGCAGGAGCTGATGGGCGGCGCACGCACCGCCGTCATGCAGCGCGCTGCGGACACCCTCGACGAGGCCTCGATCAAGGTCTCGGACGCGGTGAACGAGAGCCAGTCCTGACCGACGCTCCAAACGGAGAGGGAGGTGGCCTTCGGGCCGCCTCCCTCTTTTCATGTCCGCCGCAGATACGAAAAAGCGGCGCGCCCTCGAGGGGCACGCCGCTGGGAAGCGGGGACCGTCAGTCGCGCGGCGGGACGATGATCCAGCGCGCGAGGACGGGCAGGAGCGCGACCGCGGCTGCACCGACGGCCACGTAGATGGCGCTCGAGATCGCGTTCTTCTCACCGAACTTGCGGCCCGTCAGCGTGGCGACGAGGTCGAAGCGGGCGATCCCGACGAGCAGCCAGTTCAGACCGCCGACGATGACCAGGAGGAGCGCGACCGGGTTCAGATACTTCACGAGAGGCCCCCGAAGGCTGTGTGGCTTGTTCCTACGCCAACCTCTTCGGCTCTGCCTCGCGCCCGGATGGGTCGCCGGTCTCAGCCGCGCTCGCCGGGCGGATGGACCTCCGGGTGGTGGCGGTGGATCCAGTCCCGCAGCGCCCACTTGCTGGTCATGAACGCGACGCCCTCCCAAGGGATCGCTTCCGGCCGGAACGCGCGGATCTCGATCGCCTCCGGATTCAGCCGATGCGCGCCGCCGACGACGAGCGCCTCGAACGCCACGACCACGATCGCGGCCTCCGGGCGCGAATAGAGCCCGATGATCTCGCCGGGCTCCACGAGCAGGCCCGTCTCCTCGAGCGTCTCGCGCACCGCGCCCTCGTTGACCGTCTCGTCGACCTCGAGGAACCCGCCGGGCTGCGCCCACATCCCGTAGCCGGGCTCGATGCCGCGCCGCAGCAGCACGACCTCGCCGTGCGGCGTGACGGGGATCGTCGTGACCACCAGCCGCGGGTTGACGTACGCGATGAAGCCGCAGGAGCTGCACGCGAGCCGCTCCCGCTCCTCCCCCTCGACGGGCCCGAACGCCAGCTCCCCGCCGCAGCGCGAGCAGTAGTTGAGCGTCGAGGCGAGCCAGGGTGGCACGCGGCCGAGCGTCGGCGTCGCGCGATGGTCGTCGAGCGACGGGCCGTCGTCGTGCGACGTGCGCGATCCGTCGGTCATGCCGGGACCACCAGCAGCAGCACGCCCACGATGAGCACCAGGGTCAGGACGAGGGTGGCTGCCCACACGAACCGGAACAGACCGCGCGGCCGATCGACCGGGAGCCACGCCCATGCGGAGCGCCAGATGCGCACCAGCGCGTCGGTGGTGACGACGGCGAGGAACAGCGCGCCGATCA
>CADCVT010000075.1 GCA_902806215.1 uncultured Solirubrobacteraceae bacterium
CGGTCGTGCGTGCGTCGAACCTCGCGGTCAGCGGTGCCGCGAACCCGTGCGCGCGCAGCCGCAGCTGCAGCCAGCGCACCGGGTCGCCGCTCTGGCCGGGCCGGAGCGTGGCCGCCACGGCTCGCCGCGCCGGCGCGCCCGCCCGGTGCGGGACGGTCAGCGGCGCGCCGATCGCCGACCACTCCGGCTCGCGCGCGTGCTGCCACGCCCACCAGCTCACGCCCGTCGCCCCGTGCGCCTGCGCGAGCCGCCGGAACCGCAGGATCTCCGCGCGCCCGGGCCGTGCCCACGCCTGTCCGATCGGCCGGATCGGCCGCCCGTAGATCGCGTTCAGCGGCCACGTCGTCGCGAACGCCCGGCTCGTCGACGTGCCGAGCAGCTTCCAGTAGATCTGCGGCATGGTGACCTGCGCGCCGCGCGGCCCGAGGAAGATCGAGTACGGGAACCCGCGATGGAGGTGCACGTACGGGAAGCTCGTCAGCGCAACCGGGAACGCGTCGCCGACCGCGTCGCGCAGCGTGTCGACGTACCGCTGCGCCTGGGCGTACCGGCCCTCGTACTCGATCTCCGCGTCGATCACGAGGCAGTCGGCACCCTCGACCACGGCGCGCGCGAACGTCCGCGCCTCCCGCGCCGGCTGCCGCGCGACCGCCCGCTGGTAGGCGCAGACCCGCAGCCCGCCGGCCTTCAGGGCCGCGACGAACGAGCGGTTGAACTGCGGCCACCACTGCGCGCCCTGCGCCGCCTTGACCACGACGAACTCGAGCCCGGCGGCGCGAGCGCGCGCGACGATCGCCGCCGGGTCGCCGCCCGCGCTCTCGGACACCTGCCAGATCCACATGGCGTCGCCGTCGAACGCGGCGACGGGATCCTGCGCCGGCGCGGCGGCGGGGGCGAGCAGGACCAACGCGGCGACGAGCGCGGGGAACAGGCGACGCACCCGGCCGACCGTACCGGCACCCGGTCGAAGGGTGCGCAGCATTCGTTGCTCGCTTAAGCGCCCGCCCGCCTGTAGCGTCGGCAGACCGACTGGGGAGCAGGGATGAGGACGAGGACGTTGGCCGTGCTGGTGGCGCTCGCGAGCGCGGCATGCTGCGGAGGGCTCGACACCGCGCTGGCGTCCGACGCGCAGGACACGCCGGAGGTCGAGCTCAACCCCTGGGTCGACATCACCGACCTCTACGCGTTCCCGGGCAGCGACGAGTCGCGCATCGCGATCGCGCTGACCCTCCAGTCGCCGATCTCCCCCGCCGGCGTGCCGGCCGCGCGCTTCGACCCCGACGCGCTGTACCAGCTGAAGATCGACAACACGGGCGACGCGCGGGAGGACGTGGTCATGCAGTTCCGGTTCTCCCGGCCGTCCCCGAGCGGGCAGGCCGTGACGATGTACGGGCCCGCGAAGCCGCCGACCCAGGGCACGCGCAACACCGTGCTCGCGGGGGCGCCGACCCTGTTCGGTGGGACGAACACGAACCTCGAGGCGGGCGGCGTCCGCGCCTTCGCCGGCGTGCGCGACGACCCGTTCTTCCTCGACGTCGACCAGTTCCTGCGGATCCTCCCCGACCGCCGGCCCTCGCGCGGGCCGCTCGCGCAGATCGGACCCGCCCCCGAGGCGTCCGCGTTCCGGGCGAGGTGCACCGGCGGCGCCTTCAACCCGGGGCAGGCCCAGTTCGACCAGACCCACGGCTGCGCGAACGACTTCGTCCGCACCTCCAACGCGATGGCCATCGTGGTCGAGCTGCCCGAAGCGATGCTGCGCGCGACGGGCAACACCATCGGCATCTGGGCCACCACGTCCGTCGGGGGCGAGACGTACGAGCAGATCGACCGCATCGGCAACCCGTGGACCTCGACGCTCTACATCGACAAGCGCGAGCACGGCCACCACAACGTCACCGGCCCCGTCGACGACGTTGCGCAGTTCCGCGGCGCCATCGCGCGCTTCCTCACGACCGTCGCCGGCCGAGATTCGGCCTACGCGAACTCCGTCGCCACGACGCTCACGCCGGACATGCTGATCGTCCGCACCGACAAGTCCGGCGGCGGGCCGAACGGGGCCAACGCCGGCTGGCTGAGCTACGTGCTCGACCCCGCGAACGGGTGGGGCGGACGCAAGCTCCAGGGCGACGACGCGGTCGACAAGGCGCTCGGGATCACGTTCGGCAACGCGTTCGGCAACAACAACAACGTCTCGCCGGGCCTCGTGACCGACAACGTCGACGCGAACGACCTGCCGAGCTCCACGACGTTCCCGTTCGTCGCAGGCGTCCTGGGCGGCTCGCCGGCACCGAGCGACGTCGACGGCGACGGCGACCTCGACGGCGCCGACAACTGCTTCGAGAACGCGAACGCCGACCAGGCCGACGCCGGCGGCGACGGCCGCGGAGACGCCTGCGACGAGGACGACGACGGCGACGGCCTGAGCGACGCGACCGAGACGCTCATCGGGACCGATCCGCGCAAGGCGGACACCGACGGCGACGGGAAGGCCGATGCGACCGACGGCTGCCCCACGATCGCCGGTGTCGACGGCAAGGGATGCGTCGTGGCGCCCGCGGCGGCGCAGCCGCGGCCCACGCAGCCGCCGGCGCCGGACCTGGTCAAGCCGACGCTCCGCGGCCTCGCGGTCGCGCCGTCGGCGTTCGCCTCACTGCGCCGCGGCGCGAGCATCGTCCCTCGTGGCGGCACGCTCGTGCGCTTCACGGTCTCCGAGGAGGCCCGCCTGACGTTCACCGTGGAGCGCCGGCGCACGGGGCGGCGGGTGGGCTCACGGTGCCGCACCGGCGTCCGCCGGGGCCGCAGGTGCACGCTGCTGAGCGCCGTGCGCGGCAGCTTCGCGACGAACGCGGCGAGCGGGGCGGGGTCGGTGCGCTTCAGCGGGCGCGTCGGCGGTAGGCGCCTCGGTCGCGGCACCTACCGGATCACTGCGGTCGCCGCCGATGCCGCCGGCAACCGCTCGGCGCCCGTGCGGGCGAGCTTCCGCGTCCGGTAGGGAGCGCAGCACGCCGGGCCGGTCGTGCGGCATCCTGCCCGGC
>CADCVT010000076.1 GCA_902806215.1 uncultured Solirubrobacteraceae bacterium
ACACCGCGCACGTCCTCGCCGCGGCGATCCTCGACCTCCATCCCGGGACGAAGATCTCCATCGGCCCGCCGATCGCCGACGGCTTCTACTACGACTTCGAGTTCCCGGAGGGCGTCTCGATCTCCGACGCCGACTTCCCCGCCATCGAGGCGGCGATGAAGCGCCACGTCAAGGCGGACGAGCGCTTCACGCGCGAGGACGTCACCGTCGAGCAGGCGCTCGAGCGCTTCAAGGCGGAGGACCAGCCCTACAAGGTCGAGCTCATCGAGGACCTCGATACGGCGTCGAACGGGGACCTCGAGACGGTCTCCCTCTACACGAACGGCCCGTTCACCGACCTCTGCCGGGGCCCTCACGCGCCGTCGACCAAGCGGATCAAGGCCTTCAAGCTGCTCTCGACCGCGGGCGCCTACTGGCGCGGCGACGCGGACCGGACGATGCTCACCCGCATCTACGGGACGGCGTTCCACTCCAAGGAGGAGCTCGCCGAGCACCTCGAGCGCCTCGAGCAGGCCCGCGCGCGCGACCACCGCAAGCTCGGCCGCGAGCTCGAGCTCTTCACGTTCTCCGAGGTCTCGCCCGGCTCGGCGTTCTGGCTGCCGCGCGGCACGACGATCTTCAACGAGCTGATGGCCATGTCGCGCGAGATGACCGAGCAGCACGGCTACACCGAGGTCAAGACGCCGCAGCTCTACGACGCGGAGCTGTGGAAGACCTCCGGGCACTGGGGCAAGTACCGCGAGAACATGTTCCTGACGTCGACGGAGAACCGCGACTACGGCCTCAAGCCGATGAACTGCCCGGGTCACGCGCACTTCTTCGGCCTGCAGCGCTGGTCGTACCGCGACCTGCCGTACCGCTGCGCCGAGCCCGGGCTGCTGCACCGCAACGAGCCCAGCGGCACGCTCCACGGCCTGCTGCGCGTCCGGCACTTCTGCCAGGACGACGCCCACATCTTCTGCACCGAGGAGCAGATCCAGGACGAGGTCGGCCAGTGCCTGGACTTCGGCTTCGACGTCTACGGGAAGTTCGGCATCGAGGTCGAGCTCGAGCTGAGCACCCGGCCGGAGAACCGGCTCGGCGACGACGCGCTGTGGGACCACGCCGAGGGCGCGCTGCGCAACGCGCTCGACGACCGCGGCCTGACGTACCGCGTCAACGAGGGCGACGGCGCGTTCTACGGCCCGAAGATCGACCTGCACATGACCGACTCGCTCGGGCGCTCGTGGCAGCTCGGCACGGTGCAGCTCGACTACAACATGCCGGCGAGCTTCGGCCTGACCTACACGGGCGCGGACAACGCCGAGCACCAGCCGGTGATGATCCACCGCGCGCTGTTCGGATCGTTCGAGCGGTTCATCGGGATCCTCATCGAGCACACCGCCGGCGAGCTGCCGTTCTGGCTGGCGCCGCTGCAGGCGATCGTCGTGCCGATCTCCGACCGGCACGTCGAGGCCGCGAACACGACGGCGGCGGAGCTGCGCGGAGCCGGGCTGCGCGTCGAGGTCGACGAGCGCACCGAGTCGATCGGGCGCAAGATCCGCGACGCCGAGCTGCGCAAGGCGCCGTACATGCTCGTCGTCGGCGATCGCGAGGCGGAGGACGGGACCGTCGCCGTGCGCGAGCACCGCAAGGGCGACACCGGCACCGAGGCGGTCGCCGACTTCGCCGCGCGGCTCTCCGCGGCGATGACGCCCTGACCCGCTGGGAGGACCGGCTCGCCGGTCTCCCGGTGGCCGATCGCGACAGCCTGCGCGTCTACGAGGCGACCACGTTCCTCGCCCGCCTGAAGGGCCTCGCCGGACTCGACGAGCTCCCGCCCGGCGTCGGCCTGCACATCCCGCGCACGCGCTCGGTGCACACGATCGGGATGCGGTTCGACCTCGACCTCGTGTGGCTCGATCGCGACGGCGAGGTGGTGCGGATCGACCGCGATGTGGCCCCGCTGCGACACCGTTCGTGCCGTTCTGCGCGATCCGTGGTCGAGATCCGCGCCGGGCATGGGTATAGTGGCCCTCGCTTGACGACAAGAAATCACAGCTAGTTTGCCGGTTCCGAGAAGATTCGACCGGCGCCCGCCTGAGCGGGACACGACACGGATCAACGAGCGCATCCGCGTTCCCGAGGTCCGCCTCATCGACGAGACTGGCGCCCAGCTCGGCGTCATGCCGACGAACGAAGCGCTTCGCAAGGCCCAGGAGAGGGACCTCGACCTCGTCGAGGTCGCGCCGGAGGCCAAGCCTCCGGTCACCCGGATCCTGGACTACTCGAAGTACAAGTACGAGCTCGCGCAGAAGCAGAAGCAGGCGCGCAAGCACCAGCAGCAGATCGTGGTCCGCGAGATCAAGTTCCGCCCGAAGATCGCGGAGCAGGACTACGAGACCAAGAAGCGCCACGTGGAGCGCTTCCTGCTCCACAAGGACAAGGTCAAGGTCACGATCATGTTCCGCGGGCGCGAGGTCACGCACCCCGAGCGCGGCGAGATCATCCTCAACCGCCTGGCCGAGGAGCTCGCGGAGCTCGCCATCGTCGAGACGCGCCCCCAGCAGGACGGGCGCAACATGACGATGATGCTCGGACCGTCGAAGGGCGTGCTCGCCGGCGAGTTCGAGGTGCCCGAGGACGACGGCACCGCGGACGCCGACGAGAAGCGCGGGCCGCAGGTCCACCACACGGACAAGTCCGCGCAGCCGCTGGGCAGTCCCGAACAGCTCGCGGACTAAGGCTCTTTCGCAACACCGGGACGGGGCGCGTGTTCGTCAGAGCGTGCGCCCCCTCCTGACCGCCTTCGCCCTCGCGGCACTGCTCGCTGCTCCCGCTCACGCCTCGACGACCGGGGTGCAGGGCACGACGCTGACGTTCACCGCCTCCGGCGGCGAGAGCAACCGCGTGTCGATCGGCGTCTCGGGCGAGACGATCCGCGTCACCGACACCGGCTCGACGCCCCGCGCGGGCGCCGGCTGCACCGCGTCTGGCCGGACGGTCTCGTGCCCGCGGGCCGGCCTGACCGAGATCGTCGCCGACCTCGCCGACCGCAACGACCGGCTCGGCATCAGCCGGGGCGTCCCGCTGCGCTCGCGCGTGCGCGGCGGCACCGGCAACGACACGCTCTCAAGTGGCGGCGGGCCCGACGAGCTCGACGGCGGCACCGGCAGCGACTCGGTCTCCTACGCGAACCGCGCCGACCCGGTGATCGTCACGCTCGCCGGCGGCGCCGACGACGGCGCGCCGTCCGAAGGCGACAACCTGATCTCGATCGAGTCGCTCGTCGGCACCGCCAGCGCCGACGCGCTCACCGGCGGAGGAGGCAGCGAGCGCATCGACGGCTTTCGCGCCGACGACCGCCTCGACGGCGGCGGCGGCAACGACACGCTCGTCGGCGGTCTCGGTGCCGACGCGATCACCGGCGGGGACGGCAACGACGTGTTCGCGTCGGTCGGCGGAGCTGATGGGCGCGACGTCTTCCAGGGCGGCCCGGGGACCGACCGCGTCGACTACTCGGCGCGCACGCGCGGCAACGGCGTCGTCGCCCAGCCCGACGGCAAGCCCGAGAGTGGCGAGCGCCCCGGCGGCGGCCTCGCGTTCACCGACCCGCTGCCCTCGCTGGCGCTGCTCGTGTCCGAGGAGGGCGACCTCGTCCAGCCCGACGTCGAGAACCTGCGCGGGACGAGCTTCGCCGACGTGCTCGGCACCGGCACGAACGGCGGGCGCATCGAGGCGCTCGGCGGCACCGACGTCCTCGTCGGCTCGCGCGGCGGCGACGACCTGCAGGGCGGCGCCGGCTTCGACCGCATCCTGTCGCGCGACGCGCGCGGCGACGCGATCACCTGCGGCAGCGAGACCGACCGCGTGCACGCCGACCTCTCCGACAACCCGAACACCGACTGCGAGAGCGTGCTGCGCAGCTTCGCCGTCGCGCTGACGCCGCTCGCCCGCACGCTGAGCGC
>CADCVT010000077.1 GCA_902806215.1 uncultured Solirubrobacteraceae bacterium
CCGCCTCGAGCCCGCAGCCGCCGAGCACCGGGCCGGGCGCGCCGGCAACCTCCGGCCGGCAGCTGGCGCTGCGGCGCCTGACCGTCGGCGCGGCGTCGCGGCGGTCGGTCCTGCGCCAGGGACTGCGCGCGACGCTGACCGGAGTCAAGGGCCGCGTCCGCCTTCGCGCCGTCGTCGCGGGACGGACGATCGCAACCGGGACGGCCGTCGCGCGGGGCGACCGCGCTCAGGTCGTCCTGCGTCCGACCCGTGCTGGCCGGCGCTTCCTGCAGCGTGGGCGCAAGGTGGTCGAGGTCAGCGTCGTCGGCGCCGGCCTCGTCGCGCGCGCCCGGCTGCGCTGAGGCTCAGCCCGCGAAGGTCACTTTCGGCGGCCGCGGACGCGATCGACGAGGCCGCCGGATCGGCGCGGCGGGGCCTGACCCTCTTCCTGCGACGACCGCGAGGGCTGCGGGGCGTCGCCTCCGGTCTGCGACGGGCGCTCGTGCGGCGGAGCGTCCCCGCCGGTCTGTGACGGCCGCTCCGGCGACGGGGTGAACCCGCCGGTCGCAGGCGGCCGCTCGGCGGCGGGCTCGACGACACGCGTCGGTGCGTCCGGCTGCGGCGGGTCCTGCTCGACGCGCCTGCTGTGCCGCGGCTCCTCGAGCACGGGCTCGGGCCGGACGGTCTCCTCGACGACCTCCTCGCGGCGCGCCGGCTCCTCGACGACCGGCTCGCGGCGCACGGGCTCCTCGGCGACGGGCTCGCGGCGCACGGGCTCCTCCGCGACCGGCTCCGAACGACGAGGCTCCTCGACGACCGGCTCGGACCGGCGCGGCTCGGGCGCCGGCACCGGCGCGGCGGCGACGCGGTCGCGGTCGTCGTGGTCGCGCCGGTGGTCCGACGCGGCCTTGATCGCCAGCCGCCCGAGCGCGATGCCGGCCAGCGCGGTGATGAGCGCGCCGATGCCGTTGAAGTAGGCGAGGACCTCGATCGTCTGACGCGTGCGGTCCCCGGCGGGACGGCCGGCCGCACCGAGCAGGCCGCCGGAGTCCTCCCACAGGCGGCTGACAACCGGTCCGACGACGAGCCAGATGCCGCCCGCGAGCGCGAGCAGCCCGCCGAACATCGCCACCGGCCGGTTCGCGGCGAGCAGCAGCAGCAGGCCGCCGAGCGCGACCGCAGCACCCGGGATGACCGAAAGGATCAGCCGGTCTTCCGTCAGGTCGAAGGTCTTGTCCGACCCGATCGTCAGCCCGATCTCGGGTCCGAGCAGCGGCGCCAGCGCCGCCGCAATGCCCAACAGCACGAGCAGGATCCCGCTCGCTGCCCCTCGTGAACGCGGCATGGCCGGTCTCCCTCGTCGTCCTGCGTGTGCGGCGGTTTGTACCCGCGAAGACGTGGCTAGCATCAGGAAGGTGTCTGCCGAGCCAGCTTCGACCACCCCTGCGTACCGCTACACCGCCCGTCTCGCCAACGAGATCGAGCAGAAGTGGCTGGCGCACTGGGACGAGGCGCAGACCTACTCCACCCCGAACGCCACCGGCGACCTCGCCGAGCCGAACGCCTGGCTCGCGGAGCGCCCGCCGTACTACGTGCTCGACATGTTCCCGTACCCCAGCGGGTCGGGCCTGCACGTCGGCCACCCGCTCGGCTACATCGGCACCGACGTCTTCGCGCGCTACATGCGCATGCGCGGGTTCAACGTGCTCCACCCGATGGGCTACGACGCGTTCGGCCTGCCCGCCGAGCGCTACGCCGTCGAGACCGGTCAGCACCCCGAGATCACGACGCAGTCGAACATCGACAACATGCGCCGGCAGCTGCACCGGATCGGGCTCGGACACGACCCGCGCCGGAGCATCGCGACGACCGACGTCGCCTACTACCGCTGGACGCAGTGGATCTTCCTGCAGCTCTACGGCTCGTGGTACGACCCCGAGGCGGGCAAGGCCCGGCCGGTGGCCGAGCTCGTCGATGCGCTCGACGCCGGCACGCGAACGCTGCCCGACGACCTGACCGAAGGACGCGCGTGGAGCGACCTCGACGACGCGCAGCGCGCGCAGGCGATCGACGGCGTCCGCCTCGCCTACCTCGCCGACGTCGTCGTGAACTGGTGCCCCGCCCTCGGGACCGTGCTGGCCAACGAGGAGGTCAGCGCCGAGGGCCTCAGCGCCATCGGCAACTTCCCCGTCTACCGGCGCCCGCTGACCCAGTGGATGATGCGGATCACCGCGTACGCCGACCGGCTCATCGACGACCTCGAGGCCCTCGACTGGCCCGAGTCGCTCAAGACGATGCAGCGCAACTGGATCGGCCGCAGCGAGGGCGCGCACATCAGCTTCACCGTCGAGGGATCCGACGCCGAGCCGCTGTCGGTGTTCACGACGCGGCCCGACACGACGTACGGGGTGACCTGCCGCGTGAGCCCGCCCGACCGCCCGCTGCTCGACGGCGAGCTGCCCGCCGAGCAGGCGGACGCGGTCCGCGAGTACCAGGCCTACGCCGAGCGCCAGACCGGCAGCCGGCACGACACGCCGGACGACGAGCCGACCGGCGTCCACACCGGCCTCTTCGCCCTCCACCCGCTCACCGGTGAGCGCCTCCCGATCCTCGTCGCCGACTACGTCCTCATGCAGTACGGCACCGGCGCCGTCATGGGCGTGCCCGCCGGCGACAGCCGCGACTTCGTCTTCGCGCGCGCGCTCGGGCTGCCGATCAAGGCGGTCGTCCGCCCGCCGGCGAGCTGGTTCGCCGAGCGTGGCCTCCCGCAGGACGCGCCGACCGACGACTGGCCCGAGGCGTACTCCGGCCACGGCGAGTCGATCAACGGCAGCGAGGCGACCGACGGCAAGCCGAGCCAGGAGGTCGCCCGGATGCTCGTCTCGGAGCTCGAGCACCAGGGCACCGGTCGCTCGGGCATCGCCTACAAGCTCCGCGACTGGCTGTTCAGCCGCCAGCGCTACTGGGGCGAGCCGTTCCCGGTCGTCTTCGACGAGGACGGCGGCACGCACCCGCTGCCCGAGAGCGAGCTCCCGGTCGAGCTCCCGGTCCTGGACAACTTCAACCCCTCGACCGACGACGACGACACCGCCGACCCCGTCCCACCGCTCGCGCGCGTGACCGACTGGGTCGAGGTCGAGCTCGACCTCGGCGACGGCCCGCGCCGTTACCGCCGCGAGACGAGCACGATGCCCCAGTGGGCCGGCTCGTGCTGGTACTACCTGCGCTACCTCGACCCGACGAACGAGGACGCCCCGATCGACCCCGAGGTCGAGCGCTACTGGATGGGCGGCGCCGAGAAGCCGGGCACGGTCGACCTCTACGTCGGCGGCGTCGAGCACGCGGTGCTCCACCTGCTCTACGCGCGCTTCTGGCACAAGGTGCTCTTCGACCTCGGGCACGTCCAGACGCCCGAGCCGTTCCAGCGCCTGTTCAACCAGGGCTACATCCAGGCCGCCGCGTACACCGACGAGCGCGGCTTCTACGTCGAGGCGACGGAGGTCGAGGAGCGCGACGGCGCGTTCGTGCACGACGGGCAGCCGGTCAGCCGCAGCTACGGCAAGATGGGCAAGAGCCTGAAGAACGGCGTCACGCCCGACGAGATCATCGAGCGCTACGGCGCGGACGCGCTGCGGCTCTACGAGATGTTCCTCGCGCCGCTCGACCAGGACCGGCCGTGGGAGACGCAGGGCATCGTCGGCGTCTCGCGCTTCCTGCAGCGCCTGTGGCGCACGATCGTCGACGAGGAGACCGGCGAGCTGCACGTCAGCGAGGACAAGCCGTCGCCCAAGCTGCTCGGCGCGCTGCACCGCACGGCCGACGCGGTCCGCCGCGACATCGAGCGCCTGCACTTCAACACCGCGGTCGCGGCGCTCATGGAGTTCTCCAACGACATGCGCGCGGAGATCGGGGCCGAGGCGGCGCCGCCTCGCGAGGTCGCCGAGTGGCTCGTGCTCATGGTCGCGCCGTTCGCGCCGCACCTCGGCGAGGAGCTGTGGCAGCGGCTCGGGCACGAGGAGTCGGTCGTCTACGCGCCGTTCCCCGAGCCCGACCCCGCGCTGCTCAAGACCGACGAGGTCAAGATCGCCATCCAGGTCAACGGCAAGCTGCGCGGGACGGTCGAGCTCGAGCCCGGCACCGCGAAGGACGCGACCGAGGCCGCTGCGCGCGAGCAGCCGCGCATCGCCGAGCTGCTCGACGGCGCGGAGGTCCGGCGCGTGATCGTCGTGCCCGACCGCCTCGTGAACTTCGTCGTCGCCGGCTAGTACGGGTTCTTCGGCGCGCGGTCGTCCGACAGCGACCCGCGCGACCGCGTGACCAGCAGCTCGATCGCGTCGGCGAGGTGGATCGGCGCGATGTTGTAGTCGTCGCGCTCGGCGCGGATGCGGTGGGCCTCGAGCAGCACGTCGGCGTGCGTGAAGCCGGTCGGCGGCTCGAAGCGGTACGACGCGAGCTCGATCAGCATCCCCAGCGGATCGGTGAAGTAGATCGAGTCCATGAAGCCGCGGTCCTTGACCCCGCTGTGCTTGATCCCGCGCTCGTCGAGGCGCTCGACGGTCTGGCGGAACGTCGCGTTCGAGAGCGATAGCGCGAGGTGGTGCAGGCAGCCCGGGTCGGTCGGCGCGCGCGCAGGGTCCGGCGTGCGCTCCTCGTTCGTGAACACCGTGATGAGCCGCCCGTCGCCCGGGTCGAAGTAGAGGTGGCTCTCCCCCGGGTTGTCGAGGTTGGGCTGCTCGAACACGAACGGCATGCCGAGGACGCCCTCCCAGAAGTCGATCGACGTCTGCCGGTCGGCGCCGACGATCGTGATGTGGTGGACGCCTTGGGTCTGGAGCTTGCGCACGGGGCGCAGACTACATCCGGAAGACGCCGTAGCCGACGTCCTCGAGCGGCGCCTGCGAGCACGCGTCGAGGGCGCCCGCGAGGACGTCGCGGGTCGAGCGCGGGTCGATGACCCCGTCGTCCCAGAGGCGCGCGGTCGAGTAGTACGGCCGGCCTTGGTGCTCGTACTGCTCGCGCAGCTTCGCGCCCGTCTCGGGCTGGCCGACCTCGGTCATGACCGTCGCCGCCTGCTCGCCGCCCATGACGCTGATGCGCGCGTTGGGCCACATGAAGAGGAACCGCGGCGAGTACGCCCGGCCGCACATGCCGTAGTTGCCGGCGCCGAACGAGCCGCCGACGACGACGGTCAGCTTCGGCACCCGCGCGCACGACACCGCGGTGACGAGCTTCGCGCCGTCCTTCGCGATGCCGCCGGCCTCGTAGTCCTTGCCGACCATGAAGCCCGAGATGTTCTGCACGAACAGCAGCGGGATCCCGCGCCGGTCGCACAGCTCGATGAAGTGCGCGCCCTTCAGCGACGACTCGCTGAAGAGGATCCCGTTGTTGGCGAGGATGCCGACCGGGTGCCCGTCGATGTGCGCGAACGCGCAGACGAGCGTCGTGCCATAGAGCGCCTTGAACTCGTGCAGCTCCGAGCCGTCGACGATGTGGCGCAGCAGGTCGCGCACGTCGTACGGCGTGCGGAAGTCGAGCGGGACGATGTCGAGCAGCTCGTCGGCGTCGTGCAGCGGCGGCCGCGACGGCAGGCGCTCCCACGGCGCGGGCTGCGGCGCGGGGAACTACGGCATGTGCGGCCGCGCGTCCTCCCCGCGCTTCTTGTTCATGTGGCCCAACGCGC
>CADCVT010000078.1 GCA_902806215.1 uncultured Solirubrobacteraceae bacterium
ACGGTCGCGCACCGCACGCGGCTCGGCGTGCCCCAGGCGACGGCGCTCGCCGAGCTGCAGGCCCGGGCGCCGGCGCCGGCTGTCGCTTCCCTGGTCGCCGCGATCGACCGTGCCGACCGGCACGGCGCGCCGCTCGGCCCGGCCCTCGACGCGCTGGCGACCGACGCCCGAGCCGAGCGCGCCCGAGCGATCCGCGACCGCGCCGCCCGAGCCGCACCCCAGATCCAGCTCGTCGTCGCGCTCCTGCTCGTCCCGGCGGTGCTGCTCCTGGTCGCGGCAGCGCTCGTCGCCGGCCTCGCGCGCTGAGCCGGCCACCGCGAACGTCCGCCAGTGGGGCCAAGGCCCCCCTTGACGGACGTTCGGCGCTCCTGCGGCCTACTTCACGCCGACGACGACGCGCCCGCGTGCGATGTCCCCGTCGCGGCGGCCTCCGCCGACGATGGCGGTCATCGCCTCGAGCGCCCGGAGGAACCGCTGGGCCTCGGGACCCTCCTTCTCGAGGCCCAAGCCCGAGACCAGCTCGCGCACGGGGCCCATGTCGACGAAGAAGGACGGCTTGATCCCGTCGCCCAGCTTGCCCTGCGCGTCGCGGAACGCCGGGTTCGCGTCCAGGCGCGAGCCGCCGCCGGTGGCCGCGTCGAGCGCGCCCTGGCCGACGGCGAGCACGAAGCGGTCGCCGTCGAGCGCCAGCGTGATCGGCAGCGGCAGGCCCTTGAAGCGCAGGACCGCGCCAGCGTCGACGCCGCGCGGCGCCGAGCCGACGGACGCGCCGGCCAGTCGCGAAGCGGCACGCGCGAGACGGGGGATGGCGCGACGGGTCGCCGCCGGGTCCTTCGACTCGACCACGAGCGCGCCGCTGATGTTCGCGACCGACGTGCCGGTCACGAACAGGCCGCCGTCGCCCATCCACGACACGAGGTCACGCTGGACGTCGAGGCCCGTCTGCTTGCGGAACTCCTCCTGGATGTCGACGCCGCCGAGCGCGCCGAGCTGCCCGAACTGCTCGACCGCGCGCTGCAACGTGCCGCCGATGTCGGTGGCTCCCACCGCCACCCACGCGTCGCCGGGGAGCGTGGGGAAGACCTTGCCGGGACCGGAGCTGCCGGGGCCGGAGACGCCGATCGAAGCCGAGTCCACGCGGATCGAGTCCTTCGTGGCGGACAGCGCGACGGCGAGCTGGTCGCCGACCTGCTCGAGCAGCGGCCGGATGGCGGACGCCTCCGGCCCGAGCTGCGAGAACACCTGCCGCATCCCGAGGTACGCGAAGCCGAGCTCGTCGTCCGGCACCTGGTCGCGCGACTTCTTGAACGCGTCGGTCTCCGCGAGCGACTCCGCCTTGCGCGCGTCGAGCACCGCCTTGATGCCCGACTCGTCGCCGGTGACGACGTAGTCGTCGATGGTCACGACCGCGTTGCCCTCGGTCGCCTCGACCTTGTACTTCGTGTCGCGGTAGGTGCGCTCCACGACGCGCCCCTTCTTCCCGCCGTCGAGCGAGGACAGGCTCTCCAGCAGGGAGTCGCGGGCCTTGTCCGGGTCCTTGGTGGGGAAGACGACCGCGCCCTCGGGCTCGTCGTCCTTGCCCTCGAGCTCGTGCAGGAAGATTCCGACGCGGTTGCCGATCCACGGCTGCACGTCCTTCTTCCACGTGAAGTCCTTGTCGTCCTCGCGGGCCTCCTTCTCGATCAGGCCACGCAGCTCGGCCCCGAGATCGTCGACGCCGCCCAGCTTGCGCGCGAGCTCGTCGACCGCCTCCTTGGCGTCCCCGTCGGGCTTGATGTCGGCCTCGAGGTAGACCGGCGCGCGAGCAGGAACGATCGCGGCGGGGTCGGCGTCAGGCGAGCCGCCGCTGGAGCCGCCGCAGGCGGCGATCAGCGGGATGAGGGCAGCGGAGGCCGCGATGGCGGCGAGCGGGCGGTTGAGAAGCGCAGGCATCAGAGGGCCCACGGTACCTGCGGGCGCGGCGTCTGGCACCCGCAAGTCCCCTTGCAACGGCATTCCGTCCGACACGACCTCCCACCGCGAAATCCCCCTGTTCATCGGCCTCTGCGTCAACACGCGCGGACGGCAAGTCCTCTACGTGGGGGAAAATGTGCAAAGTGGGTTGCGAGGTGGGAAGTTGTGGGGTACCGTCGCCACAGCGAATCGGGGTGGAGGGGCTCCTCCCACTCCTCCACCTCGATTCGCGACTTCTTCCGAAAGACCCACTCCGTGGCCTCCTTCCGCGGCACCTTCGACTACACCCTCGATGCCAAGAACCGCCTCACCGTCCCGGCCAAGTTCCGGGCCGCGCTGGCTGAGGGCGTCGTGATGGTCAAGGGAACCGAGCCGTGTGTCGCGCTGTGGGTGCCCGACGCCTACGACGAGTTCACCGAGTCCATCCTCGCCACCTACCACCCGTTCTCCGAGGAGCGCGAGAAGCTCGAGCGCTTCTACGCGTCGAACTCGTTCGACGCCGATCTCGACAGCGCCGGTCGCGTGGGCTTCCCGCCGTTCCTCCTCCAGCACGCGTCGCTGACCAAGGAGGTCGTCGTGGCAGGTGCCCGCAACCGCCTCGAGGTCTGGGACCGCGAGCGCTGGAACGAGAAGAACGACGAGCTCGTGACCGATGTCCGCGAGATCAGGAGTCGCGTGAGCCATGCTGGTTCTTGAGATGACCGAGCACATCCCCGTCCTGGCCGGCGAGCTGATCGACGTCGTCGAGCCCCGCCCGGGCGAGACGGTGGTCGACTGCACCTTCGGCGGCGGCGGCCACGCCCGCCTCGTCGCCGGCCTGATCGGCCCCGAGGGGACCCTCATCGGGATCGATCGCGACCCGATCGCCGAGGAGCGCTTCGAGGAGCTCGTCGCCGAGGTGACGTGCCACACGCGCTTCATCCGCGCCTCCTTCGAGGAGGGTCTGCGGCAGCTGCGCGACGAGGGCGTCGTGGCGGACATCGTCTACATGGACCTCGGGATGAGCTCGATGCAGGTCGACACGCTCGAGCGCGGGTTCTCCTACGTCTACGACGCGCCGCTGGACATGCGGATGGATCCCGATCAGGAGCTCAGCGCCCGCGACGTGGTGAACGACTGGGACGAGCGCCAGCTCGCCCGTGCGCTGAAGGAGCTCGGCGAGGAGCGCTACAGCGGCCAGATCGCCCGCGCCATCGGCCGGCGCCGCAGCAAGGCGCCGATCGAGTCCACGCAGGAGCTCGTCGACGTCATCACGGGCGCGATCCCGACCCCCGCGCGGTTCGCCGGAGGCCATCCCGCCAAGCGCACGTTCCAAGCCGTCCGGATCGTCGTGAACGATGAGCTCGGTCAGCTGGAGCGAGCCTTGCCCTACTCCTGGGACATTCTCCGCGCAAACGGGCGCCTTGCAGGGATTTCCTTCCATTCGCTTGAAGACAGGCGCGTGAAGCGGTTTCTCGCCGAACGCGCGACCGGGTGCACGTGCCCGCCGGACTTCCCGGTGTGCGTGTGCGGCCGCGAGCCGGAGGCGGAGCTGCTCACCCGGGGCACCGTCCCCACCCCGCAGGAGATCGCCGCGAACCCGCGAGCGAAGTCAGCAAGGCTGCGAGCAGCAAGGAAGCTCCGATCATGAGTGCAAGCCCGGCGCGCGCCCACCGCCAAGGCGTCTCGAGGTCCCCGGTCCCGCGGGGCCCGCGCCGGATCTCCGGTCCGACCCGGACGCCCGCCGCCCGCGAGGAGGCCCGCGCCGCGCGTGGCTCGCGCTCGATGACTGCCTCTGCCGGAGGCGCCGTCGCGCTGCCGCGTCCCGTCGGCGGAGGCGTCCCGACGCTGGTCCCGCGCGCCGTCGACGCGCTGCGGCGGCTCCCCGACAACCGCTGGCTCGACCGCCTCATGCGCGGCCAGGCCTGGGTCGTCGTGATCGGCATCGCGCTCATGGGCATCGTCGCCATGCAGGTCTCCCTGCTCAAGATGAACGCCGGCATCGGCCGCGCCGTCGAGCACTCGAGCACGCTCGAGCGCCAGAACGCCGACCTGCGCTCCGCCGTCTCGACGCTGTCGAGCGAGGAGCGCATCCAGCGCAAGGCCGCCGAGATGGGCATGGTCATGCCGCCCGCCGGCGACGTCCGCTACGTCAAGGCCCGCGGTCAGCTCGATGCCCAGCGCGCGATCAAGCGCATGCAGGCGCCGAACCCGCCGCAGTCCCAGCTTCAGGCGCAGGCCCAGGCCGGCGCGTCGGGTGTGGCCACC
>CADCVT010000079.1 GCA_902806215.1 uncultured Solirubrobacteraceae bacterium
ACGACGCGCGAGTTCGTCGACCGCTACGAGCGTGAGAACCCCGGTCGCGAGATCGCGTTCTACACGCGCGCGGGCTACACCGGCACGCCCGGCTCGGCCGCCTACGAGACCGCGAACTTCCCCGGCGACGAGACGACCGACTGGAGCCGCTCGTCCGGCCTTGCCTCGCTGACCACCGACATGCTCAACCGCGGCGTCGGCGGCCTGTTCGGCTACATGACCGACATCGGCGGCTACTTCGACCTCGGGCCGTACCAGGCGACCACGAAGGAGCTCTTCATCCGGTGGGCGGAGTGGGCGGCGCTGTCGCCGAACTTCCGCCTGCACGGGTCGGTCGGCGCGGGCACGCACACGCCGTGGAGCTACGACGACGAGACGGTCCGCATCTACAACGCGCTGTCGCGGCTGCACCTCGCCGCACGGCCGCTCATCCTCAAGCTGTGGCGCGAGGGCGTCGAGACCGGCCTGCCGGTCGCGCGGCCGATGTACGTCGAGTACCCCGACGACCCGGAGGCGGCCAAGCAGGACCAGCAGTGGATGCTCGGCCCCGACGTGCTCGTGGCGCCGATCGTGACCGAGGGGGCGACATCGCGCTCGGTGTACTTCCCCGAAGGCTGCTGGGAGAGTCGCGAGAGCGGCCTGCGGGTGGAGGGTCCACGGTCGCAGAAGGTCGACGCACCGCTCGGTGTCCTGCCGTACTTCTTCCGCTGTGGGCGTACGCCGTTCAACGACGTCAGCGAGGGAGGAGCGTCCCTTCCTTCTTCCCGTCGATGCAGTTCCCGGCGCGCGTTCCGCATCCGGCTCGCGCGCGGGCTGAGCTCCGCGCGCGTCTTCGTCAACGGCAAGCGCGTGAGGACGCTGCGCGGGAAGCGGCTGCGGTCGACCGTCAACCTGCGCGGCCTCCCGAAGGGCCGCTTCACCGTCAGGATCGTCGGGAGGACGAAGGCCGGGAAGACCGTCGTCCGGAAGCGCGCGTACCGGACGTGCGTCCCTCGCCCGCGGCGATGATCGCCAGCTGAAGCCGGACGACCTCGTCGATGATCAGCTCGATCGGCTCGCGGTCCTCGCGGTGCAGCCAGTCGGCGATGAGGTGCGTGACCATGCCGACGACCGCACGCGCCTCGATCGTGCGGTCGCGCTCGGGGATGAGCCCCGCGTCGGCGAGCCGGCCGGCGTCGGCGGCCAGCGCCTTCGCGTAGGCGTCGAGCGTCGCCATCCGCTGCTCCTCGACGGCGTCGCTGACGCCGACGACCTCGATGAACGCAAGGCGCGCCCGGCGCTCGTCCTCGACCCAGCCGCGGATCGTCGCGTCGACCGTCTGGCGCACGGTCGCCTCGAGGTCGTCGGCCTCGCTGCGCAGCGCCTCGACCATCACCGTCAGGTGTTCGGCGACCACCTGGCCGTAGAGCGCGAGCAAGAGCTCCTCGCGCCCGCCGAACTCCTCGTAGAGGTGGCGGGCGGTGACGCCGGCGCGCGCGCAGACCTCGGGGATCGTCGCCGCGGCGTAGCCGCGCGTGCCGATCACGTCGAGCGCGGCGTCGAGCAGGCGCCGGCGCCGGTCGGCGCGGCGATCGGCGGCGGACATGCCGCGGTACAGGCGCTCACCGGTCGTGCTCATCGACGCTGAACCGTACCGCTGCGGCTGGTCGTTCCTGCCGTATGGTACAAACCGTCTTGTCAGATGACCGTCGCGACTGCACAACGTCGTGCCACCGCGTCTTCGGCTACGAGACCTGCTCGTGTGCGAGGGCGCCGCGGTCCCCGCGAACCCGGGGGTCAACCCGAGCCTCACCATCACCGCGATGGCCGAGCGTGCGATGAGCTACGTGCCCGCGGTCAGCCGCTGAGCGAGCCGGGGTCCGACGGGACGTCGACGGCGTGCTCCGTGAGCGCGTCGATCGAGACGATCTCGAGCGCGCGCTGGTTCGTCGACGCGAGGACGACGAACGAGGCCGCGCCGTCCTCGTAGGCGCGCAGCCAGTTCGGCGCGGTGACGCACCAGCGGTCGCCGGGGACGAGCCCGGGGAAGTCGAACTCGGGGCGCGGCGTGCTGAGGTCGTTGCCGATCTGCTGCTGGTGCTCGAGGAACTCCGCCGTCACGACCGCGCAGATGAGGTGGGTGCTGAAGCCGTCGGGATCGACGCGACAGCAGCCGTCGCGGAAGAACCCCGTGATCGGGTCCTCGCCACAGGGATCCAGCGGACCTCCGAGGACGTTGCGCTCGCTCACCGGCCGCGAGTCTAGGCTCTGGGGCGATGCGGGTCTACGAGGCGATGTCGGTCGACGCTCCGGCGGCGGGCGACCGGCGCTCCCCGCAGCTCGACGCCGTGCGGGCGCTCGCAGTGCTCATGGTGCTTGCCGGGCACGCTTACCTCCTCGGCGGGACCGTGCCCGAGCAGACGAGCCGCGCGCCCGGCGACCTGCTCATCAACGCGGGCGGCTCGGGCATCTGGCTCTTCTTCGCGCTGAGCGGCTACCTCATCGGGGCGCCGTTCGTGCGGGCGCTCGCCGACGGCTCGCCGCTGCCGCGGCTGGGCCGCTACGCGCTGCGGCGCGGGGCGCGGATCCTGCCGGCGTACTGGCTCGCGCTCGCGGTCGTGCTCGTCGTGGTCCCGCCCGTGACCCTGGACTGGTGGCAGCTGCCGCTCCACGGCGCGCTGCTGCACAACCTCGTGCCGGGGGAGGGGCAGGCGCTGTTCTTCGTCGCGTGGACGCTGGGGATCGAGGCGCTCTTCTACGCGTTCGTGCCGCTCGGTGCGCTGGCGGTCCGGCGCGCCCGTGGGCCCCGGCCGATCGACGCGTCGTCGCTCATGGCGGGGATCGGCGTGCTGTGGGGGCTCAGCATCGCGTGGTCGGTGTGGGCGGCGCGCGCCTACCCGGGGGAGGGGGTCGCCGCGGTCGAGAACGCCGACGCCTTCCGGCTTTCGCTGCCCGCGCTGCTGTCGGCGTTCTGCCCCGGGCTGCTCCTGATCGTCGCCGAGCGCGCTCGTCCTCGTCGGTACGCGTGGCTGGCGGCCCGGCCTGGAGTCGCCGTCGCGCTCGCGGTGCCGTTCGCGGTCGGCGGGATGCTGCTGTTCGCGGCGTCGTCGAGCGTGGTGTTCGACCTCTCGCATCAGCTGTGGTCGGTGGCCGCTGGGCTCGTCGTGCTCGCCGCGCTGGAGTCGCCGCCGCGGCGGCTCCTGCGGCTCGTCGCGCCGCTCGGGCTCGTGTCCTACGGGCTGTATCTGTGGCACTACGTCGCGCTGCTCGTGCTGCGGGACCTGGAGCTGTCCGTGCAGGCCGGGCCGGTGTCGTGGCCGGTGCGGATCGCGCTCCTGCTCGCGATCAGCCTGCCGTTCGCGGTCGCGAGCTGGCTGCTGGTGGAGCGGCCGCTGCTGCGACGGACCGCGCGCTGGCGGCGGGTGCCGCGGGCGCCGGTCGCCGAGGGAGCGCCCGCCTGAGCGACCTCGCGTTCGCCGGCGTCGCGCGGCAGGCCGAGCTGGTGCGGTCCGGCTCGGTGTCGGCGCACGAGCTCGTGTCGCTGTGCCTCGAGCGGATCGCGGCGATCGACCCGTCGCTCGGGGCGTTCCGAGTCGTGTTCGCCGAGCAGGCGCTGGCCGAGGCCTCGTCGGTGCGGGACGGTCCGCTGGCGGGAGTGCCGATCGCGGTGAAGGACGACATGGACGTCGCGGGCTCGCTGACCGCGCAGGGGTCGGCCGCGGTCGTCACGCCGGTCCGCGCCGACAGCGAGGTCGTCGCGCGCCTGCGGGCCGCCGGCGCGATCGTGATCGGCAAGACGTCGATGCCCGAGCTCGGGCAGTGGGGTGCGTTCACCGAGAGCGCGGCGTTCGGCGTGACGCGCAACCCGTGGGACCGCTCGCGGTCGCCGGGTGGGTCGAGCGGGGGGTCGGCTGCCGCCGTCGCGGCCGGCCTCGTCCCCGGGGCGCTCGGATCTGACGGCGGCGCCTCGATCCGCGTACCCGCCGCGTGCTGCGGCCTGATCGGCCTGAAGCCCCAGCGCGGCCGGGTCCCGACCTCGCCGTTCGACGAGCGCTGGAACGGGCTCGTGATGTACGGCCCGCTCGCCCGGACGGTGGAAGACGCCGCGCTGCTCCTCGACGTCGTCGGCTCCGCTCCGCCGTCGTTCGCGGACGCCGCGCGGGTCGATCCGCCACGTCTCCGGGTGGGCGTCTCGGTCGCTCCCGGGGTCCCGTGGGTTCGGCTCTCCGACGAGGTCGTGCGGGCCGTCGAGGCGACCGCTCGGCTCTTGGAGGAGCTCGGTCACGAGGTCGTCCCGTTCGACCCGCCGTATCTGGCGGTCGGCCCGCTCACCGTCCCGCGGATGCTGCGCGGCGTCCACGACGAGGCGGCGTCGGTCGAGCGCCCGGAGCTCCTCGAGCCTCGCACGCGAGCGGTGGCGCGCAGGGGCGGCCTGTTCGCGCCGCGCCTCGTCCGCGCGCTCCGTGCGCTCGAGCCGCGCTGGGCGGCGCGGGCCCTCGGCGGACACGACGTGCTGCTGACGCCGGTCACGACGAGCACGCCTCCGCCGGTCGGCCGGTGGGAGGGACGAGGCGCGATCCGCACGTACGCGGGCACGATCTCGTACTTCTCCACGACCCCGGCGTGGAACCTCAGCGGCCAACCGGCCCTCTCGCTGCCGGCCGGCTTCGCTCGCGACGGGATGCCCCTCGGCGTCCAGCTCGTCGGCCGCCCGCACGACGAGGCGACGCTGCTGGCGCTCGCCGCGCAGCTCGAGCGCGCCCGCCCGTGGGCGGACGCGCGCCCGGACCTCGATGTCGGTCCATTAGGCGCCCGCGGCTCCGGGTAACCCCCCGGCATGAGCGAGAAAGCGCAGGATCTCGGCGGACGTGTCAAGGAAGCCGGAGGCGCCCTGACCGGCGACGACGACCTCAAGAACGAGGGCAAGGTCGATCAGGCCAGCGCCTCGGTCAAGGACAAGGTGGGCGACGCGGCCGACAAGGTCAAGGACGTCGTCAACCCGAAGGACAAGTAAGCCCCGCTCGGTCGCGAACGTGACTGACACCGGGCCATAGCCCGGTAGGAATCACGTTCGCGGCCCGCGTCGCTCCGTGCGGCGCGGGCCGGGAGAATCCGCCCCTGGCGGATTCTCCAAGGGAATCGCCCGCTAGGGCGATTCCCCGATCTCGAACCAGACGTGCGTCGAGCCCTCGTGCACGCCCCAGCGGTCCGTGAGCTCCTCGACGAGATGGAGGCCCCAGCCGCCGGCCGTCGTCACCGGTCGGTCGCGCGCCTTCGGGATGAAGCCGACGCCCTGGTCGACGACCTCGACACGGACGTGCTTCGGCGACCGCGACTCGATCTGCAGGCGCAGGTCACCTTCGCCGCCGTACTTGACGGAGTTCGTGATGAGCTCTGAGACGAGCAGCATCACGTCGGGGCGAAGCGACGGGTCCAGGGCCTCTCCGAGGCCTTCCACGGCGCGACGCGCGTGCGCGGGGGCACGCAGGGTGCGTTCGATCTCGACGTCCAGGATCATGGGCAGCCGCCGTGGCGAAAGGTCGAGGCCATTCTACATCGGGGATTCCCCTTCTTCAGTGCCAGGAACCCCACCCCTTCCGGCGCTACCATGCTGCGTCGCCCGCGGATGTGGCGGAATTGGTAGACGCGCAGGCTTCAGGTGCCTGTGGGGGCAACCCCGTGGAGGTTCGAGTCCTCTCATCCGCACTCGGTCGAGTCGCGCTACTCTGATCGCCCCTGCCGCTATCGTCTAGGGGACTAGGACGCCGCCCTCTCACGGCGGAAACCCGGGTTCGAATCCCGGTAGCGGTGCTCACAGAACCTCCGACCTGATCGGGGGTTTTGTTGTTTCGGGGGACGGCGCGCGACAGCTGGTGCGACAGTTCGCCGCCGGGGCCCTCGGCGCGAGGCGACCAGCCGGCATCGATGCCCACAGCGCGTTGGTCGAAGGCCGGATGCAGGACGAGCCGAATGGCGCCGCCGGGTCGACGAGGATCAGCTCCTCCTCGACTCCGAGGCGATACGCACGGTCCGCGGCCGAAGTTGACGCCGGGGATCGCGCGGGCCACGCGGCAAGGCTAGGGCGGCGGGAGCCGTCGGTCCCTGCGGGTGCATACTTGTCGCATGCGCGATCCGGGGCGATTGCCGGTACCCGAGTTCAGTAGGGAGCCGCTGCGGCGACTCGCCGGCCGGCTCCCGCCGGGGGTCAACCGCATCGTCGGGCTGGAGATGGAGAAGCGGTTCTGGCGGCGCTACGTCCAGACGCGCGGCTCCGGGTGGGGGCTCACCCTGGACGACCGCCTTGACCCGGAGGCGCCGCTGACCGAGCGGCTGATCCTCGACCGCCTCGACGGCCTGCCGCGCGAGCTCTCCATTCTCGACGTCGGCGCCGGACCCCTGACCGTCCTTGGTAAGCGCATCGAGGGGCGCACCGTGCACATGACGGCGACCGATCCGCTCGGCGACACGTACCGCGAGCTACTCGCGCGCGAGGGCGTCGTAGCCCCCCCCGTCGCGACGCTGACGTGCGCCGGCGAGGACCTGCTCGAGCGCTTCGGCCCGGCGCGTTTCGATGTGGCGTACGCGCGCAACGCGCTCGACCACGCCCGCGACCCGCTGACGATCATCAGGAACATGATCGCGCTGACGAAGCCGGGCGGGCTGGTCGCGCTGCGCCACAACCGGCGCGAGGGGGAGCGCCGCCAGTACACGCTGCTGCACGCGTGGAACTTCGACGTCACCGACGAAGGCCCGGTGCTGTTCGACCGCCGTCGCCGCTTCGTGCTGCGCGACGCGCTCGGCGCGTCGGCCGATGTCGGCGGTCACCTCGACCGGCAGTGGGCGTGCGCGGTCATCCGCCCGAAGGGCCCCGGCCTGGATTCGAACCAGGGGCCTACTCCCTAGGAGGGAGTCGCTCGCAGCGCTTCTCCGCCGCGCCGCCCGGAGAGGAGGCATACGCGGCGACGATGTCCAGGAGTCGGATGAGGAGGCGGAGGGACCGTTCGAGCTAGATCTGACCCTTGTCGGTGATTCGCGTGGATCAGCGAGACGCTGTTCAGCGACGAAGAGATCGAGGACTGGCTGGAGCGTCAACATGGTTCACCTTCTGTGGCCGTACCTCCGCGCGCACGTCCAGCAGATCACCGCCTCCTCCGACGTGCCGCCCTGACGCTCTACACCATCGGCTTGCCTGGTCGCGGCGCGCGGGCTGCGGAAGAGGAAGCCGTCGCAGCTCATGAGCGTGACACGCCGGCGACGTAGCGACAGAGGTCCGCACGACAGTCCTGCGACAGTCGCACGGTCCCGCGAGCGGTCGTTAACGGTCCATCGCGGCGGGAGAACCCGCATGAACAGATGGATTCGCCATGCCCGCTGACCGGGCTACGGCGTTCGAATCCCGGTAGCGGCGCTACGGAAGCCCTCGAGTTCATCGGAGTTTTCTCGTTTCTGGGAAAGCACTACGCGCCGATGACGCCAGCCGGACTCTGCTCCAGACGTTCATGGTCATGTGCGAGCTCGACCGCGCGGTCCCTGAGACGCCGGGCTGACTTGGCAAGTCATACTCCGGTGCGTGCGGGACCGCTCGTCTTGACGGTGACGATCGACAAGGTGTCGGACTGAGCGCCGCTGGCATCTTCGACTGGCTGTTCAGGTGCGTCGAGGGCGCGAACAAGAGCGGTCAGGGATGCGGATATCCGAACCTGTCCGTCCTGTTCATCCCAGGGGCGCTCGCATTCCTGTTCGCGTACTTCAACTGGAATCGCAAGAGCCGACGCGGCGAATCCGGTCCTTACTTCACGCCGCTCGCGCTCGTACTCATCTGGGGATCGCTTGCGCTGTCGGGGGCAGCCGTCCTCATCGCGACTGCGATGGCCTGGCCGCCGGGGTAGGAGGTCAGCCACCAGGAACGCCTACGCCATTCTCGTCGCCGCTCCGTGGGCCGGTCCACGTTGCCGACTTCCTCGACGAGGTCAAAGCTCGGCCTTGTCAGCCGTACCCAGCGGTGCTCACAGAACCTCCGACCTGATCGGGGGTTTGATCGTCGCGACGGATCGCGCTGAGGAGTGACGCCGGTTCGAGCCAGGGGGGTCCGATCTCGAACCGGCGCGGAGCCACTCCGGGCGGCCGAACTTCTCGTCCGTACCGCCTTAGCGACCTTCTCGACCGGCGCGGCCGATCGCGTCACGACCGCGCCGGCGAACCGGACGTCCCGCCAGGTCCGTCGCGGTCAGGTGCCGAGTTCCGTCGCGATCCCGCCGTAGGGATCGCCGGAGACGCGGAAGTTCTCGATGTACTCCTCGACGGGCATGGTCGTGCCGAGGAGGTGGACGTCTCCGCTGCAGCACACGAGGATCGGCGCGTTGCCCATGAGGCGGTCCCGCTCGTCTCTCGAGTCGAGGTACTGGCGCGACTCGTAGAAGAACACCCACCCGATGTCGGCGTCGATCGTCCGGTCGCTGCAGAGCACCAGGTCGAGGCCGCTGTCGACCGCCAGGCCGGCGATCTGGTGCCGGGCCAGGGCCCGCGCCGAGTGAGCGTCGATGCACTTGCGCAGATCGGTCATCGCGGCCGGTTCCCGATCTGCCGCGAGGTGAGGCGGCGCGTGATCTTGAGCTTGCCGGCCACGGCGGTGACACGGACGCCGCGCCTTCGCGGCACCCCGCGGAGGGTCACGCGGAACGCGCCGGTCTTCGAGCGGATCCGCAGGCTCTTGGTGACCGCGCGGCGGCCGGGGACGCTGATGCGGAACGTGACCTTCTGACCGCGCGGCGCACGGCCGTAGAGGCGCAGGCGGTTCTGCTTCAGACGCCAGATGTGCAGCGAAAGTCGACGGCCCGTTCCCTTCGACGATCCGCGCGGTGCTGCCGGCAGCCTGGGTGCCGCGGCGACGACGGCCGCGGCGTCGCCGCCCTTGACGTCGCCGCCCACGCGGCCGCCCGGGACAGCGGCAGCCGGAGCGTCACCGACGACCGGCAGCAGCAGACGCGACTGGCCGTTGTGGAGGATCGCGTAGTCGGCGGGCTCGTCCGGCATCGCCCAGACGACGTTCGACGAGGCGATGATGATGCCGATCTTGTTGCCCTTGGGGATCGTCTGATCCTGCGGCGCGAGGCGGGTCCGCGCGCGGAAGGGCTGGTCGACCGGCGGCGCCTCGGGCTTGGCCAGGCCGTTGCGGTACTTGAGGTTCAGGTGGCCGCGGCTGATCGCCGTGGTCGACCCGTTCGGCGCGACGTCGAGCAGGGTCGGCGAGATCTGGCCGTGCGCGGCACTCACCTCGAGCAGCTGGTCGAGGATCGGGCTGCCGGCGATGCGGACGTCCTCTGTGAGCGGCTCGGTCTCGTAGTACGCCCAGGTCGTCTCCTCCTGGGGCGCGCGGCGAGCGGACTCCTCGTTGGAGTTCGCGAAGTCGGAGTAGGTCTGGTCGCCGGCCGAGGTCGACAGGCCGAGCTGGCCGCGGTCGAACTTCGTGCGTCCGAGGTCGAGCGACAGCGCCTTCGTCCCGGGCGGGGGCCAGGCGGCCTCGTTCTTGAGCTTCACCGGGGCGGTGCCCTTGCGGCCTTGGGTCCAGACGGCGGGCTCCTTCTCGACCCCGTTGTCGACGCCCTTGAGCGTCTTCTCGAAGAAGCGGTCGAGCAACTTGTGGTACTCGGGGAAGGCGGTGGTCGAGGGCGATCCGTGCGCCCCCTGGTAGACGAAGAGCTTGTGGAAGACCGAGCCGTTGGGCTCGAGCGCCTCGTAGAAGTCGGTGCCCTCGGACTGCTTGACGTTGTAGTCCTGCCAGCCGTGCGTGACGAGGGTCGGGACGCGCACGTTCTTCGCGTCCTTGCGGTAGTCGCGCTCGAGCCAGAAGCCGTCGTAGTACGGCGTGCGGTCGTAGCCCTTCTCGGTGTGCAGGCGCAGGTCGCACTCGTTCGTGCGGGCCTGGATGACGGCGAGCGAGGCGCCTTCGATCTTCGTCGGAGGCGTGCGGCCGAACCCGAGGTCGAACGCCAGCGGCGTGTCGAAGCCCTCGTCGGTCGGCTTCTCGGAGTTGCCGAAGTAGCGGACCCCGTCCTGGTAGGCGTAGCCGTACCAGCGGCTGATCGCGGCCTGCGGGACGATCGAGGCGAGGCCGGGCGCGCGGTCGCCCTGGGCGGCGACCATGTTCGCGGTGGTGCCCTCGTAGGAGCCGCCGATCATCGCGACCTTGCCGTTGGACCACGGCTGCTTGGCGAGGAAGTTCACGACGTCGACGCCGGAGGCGATCTCCTTCGCTCCGCCGTAGTCCCAGCAGCCGGTCGAGTTGCGTGTCCCGATGACGTCGGCGTAGGCGGGCGCGTAGCCCTTGCCCTTGTACGCCTCGAACAGCCCGTCGTTGGCGATGTTCGTGCCCGGGCCGGCCGGGTCGCTCAGCGAGTTGTACGGCGAGTACGTGGGGATCACCGGGACCGGGCCCTTGTCGTCGGGCCGGGCGACTTCGATGCTGATCTTCGAGCCGTCGACCGAGTCGACGACGTAGGTCTCGAACTTGTCAGCGGCCGAGGCGGGGGCCGCGAGGATCAGGAGGAGCAGCGCCACGAGGGCGCCGGGGAGCAGGCGGGACATGAGGACGGAAACGAAGACCA
>CADCVT010000080.1 GCA_902806215.1 uncultured Solirubrobacteraceae bacterium
CGCCGGGCGACTGGCGGCACATCGCGACGAGCTCGTCGCGCCACAGCTCGGCCGCGAACTGGCGGTTGTTGAACATCGCGTCCTGCAGCTCGCGCTGGGTGAACTTGCCGCCGCCGGCGAGCTCGTCTTCGATGATGCGGAACCCGAGGCGCGTGCGCAGCGAGCGCGTCGTGCGCTCCTCGCCGATGATCCGCGGGAAGCCCTCCAGGCGCTGCTTGGCGTGCGAGAGCCAGTACGAGTCGTTCGAGTTCTCCGTGTAGTCGCCGCGCTTGAGCGACGGCTGCGCGGAGGCGGGCATGATCCGGGGCGACGGCGCGCCCGGCGCGGTGTCCGGATCGCACGAGGTCTTCGTCCCGTCGAGCACCTGGATGCGCTGTGCGCGGTCGAGCCCCTGGCCGACCGGCGTCGAGCACGACGCGATCTTCGCGTCGGGGACGCCCGGCACCGACCCGATGTCGGCGTACAGCGCGTCGCCGGCGCGGTCGGCGGCGATCGTGTTGACCCACGGGATGCCGAGGTGCTTCTTGAGGATCCCCTCGAGCTCGGGCACCGACTTCGCCTGGTTCGTCTCGAAGAAGTGGTTGAGCAGGCGGCCGAAGTTGTCGGCGTTCGCGTCGAACATCGTGAACGCGCGCGCCGAGGTCCACGGGAAGAGCGGCAGGCCGACGAGCGACGTGACGATCGGGCCCTTGTCGGTCGCGTAGAGCGTGCGGGTCCGCGGCTCGAGCGTGCCGTCGGCCTTGCGCGCCTGGACGGTCAGCTCGGTGCGCTTCATCTCGCGCGGCTGCCCGTCGACGATGTACGTCGTCGGCGAGCCCGGCACGAGCTGCAGCTCGTAGATCGCGAAGCGCCGGGCGGTGGAGACCGTGTGGCTCCAGGCGAGGTCGCGGTTGAAGCCGATGTTGATGATCGGCACGCCGTAGAGCGAGCCGCCGGTGACGTCGAGCTGCCCCGGGATCGTGAGGTGCGACTGGTAGAAGCGCTCGGAGCCCTGCCACGGCTGGTGCGGGTTGCCGAGCAGCATGCCCTTGCCGTTGTCGGTCGCGTCGCGGCCGAGGGCGATCGCGTTCGAGCCGACGCCGTGCTCGTGCAGGCGGCGGTCGACCTCTCCGGGCAGCACCGCCGCGGCGGCGTCCTCGGCGCGCGGCTGTCCCATCGGGACCGGCGGCGTCGGCGGCTGGGCGCCGCCGATGCCGTCGAGCGCGGCCATCTGCGAGGCCAGCAGCGAGAGCTGGTGGAAGCGTCGGTAGACGTCGATCTCCTCGATCGGCTGGACCCACGGCTTGCCCGCGCACGCCGGGTCCTTCGACTTCGGCGCCTCCTCACGGATGAAGTCGTTGTAGCCCTCGACGTAGCCGCGGACGCCCTCGCGGATGCGGTCGTCGGGCCCGAGCGGGTACTTCTGCTCGACGAGCTTCTCGACGACGCGGTCCTGCGCGACGCGCGCCCAGAAGAAGTCCGAGTTGAGGTTGTTCGGCGTCGTCGCCGTGTTGCGGATCGGATAGGTGCCGTCCGGCCCGAGGTACCGCGAGCGCTCCGCGCGGACCGTCATGTACATGTCGGCGAGCACGCACAGGTTGTCCTCGGCGTGCGAGCGGGCGAAGCCGTAGCCCAGGCCCTCCCACGTCGTCGCGTTGATGTGCGGCGTCCCCTCGGCGCCGCGGCGGACGGTGACCTCGCCGCTTGGCGCCGCCGCCTCGGCGGCGGCCGGCACGAGCACGGCGGCGAGGAGGAGCAGGATGAGGAGGTGGCGCGAGGACAGCATCGCGGCCTGACGCTACGACCGCTGCCCACGCGCCGCGCCGGTCGGCCGGAACCCGGCGCATCGCCGCGCGCCCGGACGGCGATCTCCGCCGTGCCCGCCGGCCGTAGCCCTGGTGGATGATCGACCAGCGCCTCGCCACCAGCGTCCTCGTCATCGGCACCGGCGTCGCCGGCCTGCGCACCGCGATCGAGCTCGCCGAGCGCGGCGTCCAGGTCCTGTGCGTCGGCAAGCGCCGCCGCGACGATGCGCACACCGTCCTCGCCGCCGGCGGCATCAACGCCGCGCTCGCCACGACCGACCCCTACGACACGTGGGAGCACCACGCCGCCGACACGCTGCGCGAGGGCTACCACCTCGGCGACCCGCGGACCGTCGAGATCCTCGCGCAGGAGGCGCCGCGGGCCATCGACGATCTGGTCCGCTACGGGGCGACGTTCGCGCGCGACGACGACGGCAGGCTCACGCAGCGCTACTTCGGCGCCCACACGTACCGCCGGACGTGCTTCGCCGGCGACTACACCGGGCGCGAGATCCAGATGACGCTCCTGCGCCGGGCGCTCGAGCTGCGCATCGACTTCCTCGACCACCTCTACATCACGCGGCTGCTCACCGGCGACGGGCGGGTCTTCGGGGCGTACGGGTTCGACATCGAGGACGGCGGGCGCACGACGATCCTCGCCGACGCCGTCGTCCTCGACGCGGGCGGGCACACGCGCATCTGGCGCCGCTCCTCCTCGCGGCGTGACGAGAACAACGGCGACGCGATGCGCCTGGCGCTCGACGCCGGCTGCCGGCTCATGGACATGGAGCTCGTCCAGTTCCACCCGACGGGGATGGTCTCGCCCGAGGACGCCGCCGGGACGCTCGTCACCGAGGCCGTCCGCGGCGAGGGCGGCATCCTGCGCAACGCCGACGGCGAGCGGTTCATGGAGCGGTACGACCCGGAGAAGATGGAGCTCTCGACCCGCGACCGGGTCCCGCTGGCCAACTACACCGAGATCCGCGAGGGCCGCGGCACCCCCCACGGCGGCGTGCTGCTCGACGTCAC
>CADCVT010000081.1 GCA_902806215.1 uncultured Solirubrobacteraceae bacterium
CGTCACCGTCGGCAGCGCGGCCGACGTGCCGCCGCCCGCTGCCGGCGCTCCGCCCGCCGCCGGTCCGGCTCCGGCCCGCCCGGCCCCCACCCCCGCCACGGCCGACCGCGACACGAGCGACCGGATCGACGCCCGTGTCGACACGTCGACCGTCTTCTACGCGGGCTACCGCAAGGCGGTCCTGCGCTACGTCGTCACCGGCGACGCGCCGCTCGACCTCGCCGTCGAGCTCGTCCGGCTTCCCGGCGGCGCCGCGATCCAGCGCTGGACCCCCGGCTCGGTCGCACCCGGCATGCAGCAGCAGATCGCGTGGGACGGCCGCGCGGGCGCCACGCCGGTGCCGGAGGGCCGCTACGAGTTCCGGGTCCACCCGATCGCGGCCGCGGCGGCGCAGGACGGCGGCCCGGCACCCGAGGTCGCGGACTCGTTCCGCTTCCTCGACCACAAGTTCCCCGTGCGCGGCAAGCACGACTACGGGCAGGCGCAGGCCGGGTTCGGCGCGGGCCGCAGCGGCCACTCGCACCAGGGTCATGACGTCTTCGCGGCGTGCGGCACGCCGCTCGTCGCCGCGCGCGGCGGCGTCGTGCGCTTCAGGGCGTTCCAGGGCCGCGCCGGCAACTACGTGATCATCGACGGCGACGGGACCGACGTCGACTACGCCTACATGCACCTCCAGGGCGCCGCGCTCGTCGAGAAGGGCGACCGGGTCAAGACCGGGCAGCGCATCGGCAACGTCGGCGACACCGGCGTCGCGCACGGGTGCCACCTGCACTTCGAGACGTGGAGCGGGCCCGGCTGGTACGAGGGCGGCAAGCCGTTCGACCCCCTCCCGCTGCTGCGCGCATGGGACGCGCAGAGCGGCGCGATCACTCGCTAGCGCGCACCCACTCAGAAGTTCTGCCATACAGGGGTGCGCCAGGAGTAGTGTCGCGCCATGATCTCCCCCCGTCTGCCCGACGCGGCGCACCGATGAGCGCCGTGCCCGCCCCGCCCGCCGCCGCCGCGGCCGCGCCGGCCGCCGCCCCCGCCCGGTCCACCCCGCACTTCTGGTCGATGCTCGCCGTCCACGTCGCCGGCGGCGTGAGCACCGTGTTCGCGCTCGAGGGCCGCGACATCTCGCACTTCGAGGCCCTCGTCCCGGTCATCGCGCTCGTCGCGAGCACGATCGCCCACCAGGTCTATGTCCACCGGCGGGGGCGCGACGCCGTCGAGCACGTCTCGCGACGCATCAACCAGCTCACCGCCGAGCTCGAACGCCTCAAGCCCGCTGTGTCGACGATCGCCGCGGCGGTCGAACCGGTGCTCGAGGTGGCCGACCCGAAGGCGGCGGCGCGCCTCGACAAGGTCGTCAACGACGTCCGCAAGGTGGAGGCGGCCACCGACGCCGGCACTCCTCCGGCAGCCGGCCCGCCCGCCTAGGAACATCAGGACGAGGACTCAGCCCGCCTCCACGGAGAGCGCCAGCGCGACGACCCCGCCCACGAGCGCGACGAGGAGCAACGCCTGGACGAGCAACGCGAGCGCCATCCGGACCTGCAGGCCTCGGTCGGGTGGGAACCGGTTGCGACGCCGCGGCATCGCCGCGAGCCCCTACCCGTTCACGATGACGGCGACGCCGGCGACGATCGCCGCCGCGAGCGCGAGGCCGGCGAGGATCCCGAGCGCGCCGTAGGCGGTCGCGGCGCCGCCGTTGCCGGCGCGGCGCATGTCGCTCGCGCGGGTGGCTCCGAGGACGCACAGCGAGTAGCTGATTGACACCGCGAGCACCGCGAGCGGCGCGACCCACGCGAGCTCGACGAGGCCCGACACGTCGACGGAGCCGATCATGACGGCGCGTCCGCCGCGGTGAGCGCCGGGCCGCGCTGGATCCGCCGGCCGAACATCGCCGCGATGAGAGTGACGACCATGAGCGAGACCACGATCGGGCCGAGGGCGCCGGTGCCGAAGATGCGGGTGACGCCGTAGGTCAGCGCGCCGATGCTCGCCGCCCCCGGCACGGTCAGAACCCACGCGAGCGCGATGTTGCCGGCGACGCCCCAGCGGACCGCGCTCAGCCGGCGTGCGGCTCCGGCACCCATGACTGCGCCGTTGATCGTGTGCGTCGTCGACAGCGGGTAGCCGAGGTGCGTCGCGGTCAGCAGCACCGCGGCGCCCGAGCCCTGCGCCGAGAAGCCCTGCGCGGGATCCATCTTGATGATGCGGCTGCCCATCGTCCGGATGATCCGCCAGCCGCCGGAGTACGTGCCGAGCGCGATGGCGGTGGCCGACGAGACGATGACCCAGAGCGGGACCTCGAAGCTCTCGCCGCTGAGGTTGCCCGAGGCGATGAGCGCGAGCGTGATGATGCCCATCGTCTTCTGCGCGTCGTTCGTCCCGTGGGCGAGGCTGAAGAGCGCGCCCGACGCGATCTGCCCCAGCCGGTAGCCGCGGTTGACGGGGCCAGGTCGTAGCCGCCCGACGATGCGGTACGCGATGAGGATCGCCATCCCCGCCGCGAGGAACGCGAGCAGCGGCGCGACGAACGCCGCGACCACGACGCTGCCGATCAGCGCGTGCGACGAGCTCGACGGCAGGCCGTAGTACCAGGTGGCGAGGTTCCAGGCGATCGCACCGATGAGGCCCGCGAAGACGATCGTCGTGGTGATCGCGTCGGCCTCGACGATGCCCTTGGCGACCGTCGCGGCGACCTCCAGCGAGATGAACGCGCCGACGAAGTTCAGGACCGCCGCCATGCCGACCGCGGCGCGCGGCGACATCGCGCGCGTGGAGATCGACGTCGCGACGGCGTTGGCGGTGTCGTGGAAGCCGTTGGTGAAGTCGAACGC
>CADCVT010000082.1 GCA_902806215.1 uncultured Solirubrobacteraceae bacterium
CCCGCGCACGAACACCACGTGCTCGCCGGCTGGAATGTGCGCAGTGACGCGCGCATCGCGACTCCCCCAGACCCGCGGCAGTGCCAGCGCCTGGCGAACGTCCGCCACCGACCTGAGGGCGCGGGCGGTGCCACACGGAGTCCACCAGTTGGCGCCGGGATCGTTCCCGCCGCTGCGCGGGTGGTAACGCACGACGCACAGACGCCGGTCGAGCCGGCCACCGAAGAGCTGCGGCGTCGGCCGGAACGAGGGAAGATGCGCGATCGACCAATGGCTGGCGTCCCCGGCCGTGGCGGCCGGCGCAGCCGCGCTGGACGCCTTCGCGCTCGGCACCTTCTCGAGCACCGCCGCTGCGGCAGCCGCCAGGACCAAGAGCATGACCGCAGCGACCAGGACAGCGGCCTGTTGACGCTCACGCGATGCCGCGGCAGCTCTGGCGGCGGGGCTCTGAGCGCCTTGGGCAGCCCGATTCCAGACAAGTCCGACGACCGCCACGACGAGCAGCGCAACGGCACAGACCAGGACCGCCCAGATGACGAGCTCCAGCATCGGTCAGATGATCCTGCTCGGGGGAGCCCGGGACAGTCGAACGTTCGTCCAGATCACTCAGCGGCGCTCCCAGGCCCCGGGCAGCTTCGTCAGGCGATCCACCTCGGACGGCAGCTTGCCGGCAGCGACGTCGGCGAGCGTGGTCTCCTCGAGCACCGTCCGCAGCGTCGAGCGCACAGCGACCCAGACCTCCTGCAGCGGAGCGGCCGGACCCGGGAACGTGACGGAGTCCGGCGACCGGCCACCGACGTTCGCGAGCGGCCCGTCGATCGCGCGGATGACGTCGGCGATCGCGATCTCCCCCGCCGGCCGGGCGAGCCGGTGCCCGCCGTCGGGCCCGCGCCGCGACTCGATCAGCCCGGCCTGCCGCAGCCCCTGGAGGATGTTGTCGAGGAACTTGCGAGGGATCTCCTGAGCGTCGGAGATCGCCTCGGCCTTGACCCACCAGTCATCGGAGACCGCCGCGAGCTCGACCGCGGCACGAACGGCGTAGTCGACCTTGGCGGAGACGCGCATGCCGCGGGCATCCTTGCAGGCGCGCCCCCGGACGCCTCAGGCGAACTGGCGGACTCGGTCCGGGCGGATGTGGACGATCTGGCCCTCGTGGAGCTCGAGGGGCTCGGCCTCGGCTCGGCTGAGCTGGGCGGTCAGGGGCTCTCCGGCGCCCAGGGCGAGCTCGACTCGCACCTCGAAGCCGACGCGGATCACGCGCTCGACGATCGCCTCGGTGGCCCCGTCCTCGGCGTCCTCGAGGATCGTGATGTCGTGCGGGCGCACGAGCTGGTCGCCGATCCGCGCGACCGGCCCGACGAAGCCCATGACGAACTCGTTGGCGGGCCGGTCGTAGAGATCGTCGGGCGTGCCGGCCTGCTCGATCCGGCCGCCGTTGATCACGGCGATCTGCTCGGAGACCTCGAGCGCCTCCTCCTGGTCGTGCGTCACGAAGATCGTCGTGACGTGGACCTCCTCGTGCAGCCGGCGCAGCCACTCGCGCAGCTCCTTGCGGACGTTCGCGTCCAGGGCGCCGAACGGCTCGTCGAGCAGCAGCACGCGCGGCTGCACGGCAAGCGCGCGAGCCAGGGCCATCCGCTGGCGCTGCCCGCCCGAGAGCTGCGACGGGAAGCGCTTGTGCAGCCCGTCGAGGTGCACGAGCTTCAGGAGCTCGTCGACCCGCGCGTCGATCTCGTCCTTCGGGCGCTTGCGGATCGACAGCCCGAACGCGACGTTGTCGCGCACGGTCATGTGCTTGAACGCGGCGTAGTGCTGGAAGACGAACCCGACGCCGCGGTCCTGCGCGGCCTGCGCGGTGACATCCTCGCCGTTGATGCAGACGACCCCGCTGTCGGGCTGCTCGAGCCCCGCGATGACGCGCAGCAGCGTCGACTTGCCGCCGCCGCTCGGGCCGAGCAGCGCCGTGAGCGATCCGTCGCGCACGGTCAGCGAGACGTCGTCAAGCGCGGCGAAGTCGTCGAAGCGCTTCGAGACCCCCTTCACCTCGATGGCCATCAGTTCTTGTCTCTCTTTCGATCCAGCAACGTCATCGCGAGCAGGGTCGCCAGCGCCAGCAGCGCCAGCACGGTCGAGGCGGCGTACGCCCCGGCCAGGTCGAAGTTCTGGAAGCGCTTCTCGACGAGCAGCGTCATCGTCTCGGTCTCGCCGCTGATCTTTCCGCTGACCACGGAGACCGCGCCGAACTCTCCAAGGGCGCGCGCGGTCGACAGCACGACGCCATACGCGAGGCCCCAGCGGATCGCCGGGAGCGTGATGCGGCGGAACGTCTGCCAGCCGGTCGCGCCGAGCGTCGAGGCCGCCTGCTCCTGCTCGGTGCCGATCTCGCGCAGCACCGGCGCGACCTCGCGCACCACGAACGGCAACGACACGAACACGGTCGCGAGCACGATGCCGGGCAGGCTGAAGACGACGCGGATCCCCGCGTCGGCGAGCTCGTCGCCGAACCACCCCCCACGCCCGTACACGAGGATCAGTGCGAGCCCGACCACCACCGGCGAGACGGCGAACGGCAGGTCGATGAGCGCGTTGAGGATCGCCTTTCCGCGCACCTTCGAGCGCACGAGCACCATCGCGGTGACCACGCCGAAGACCGTGTTCAGGGGAACCGCGATCGCCGCGACGAGCACCGTCAGGTAGAAGGCGTGCACGGCGGCGGGCGTCGTCACCGACGCCCACACCGCACCGAGGCCGGGCTCGAACGTTCGGTACAGCACGATGCCGACCGGGACGACGAGGATCGCGCCGAGGTAGGCGAACGCGATCAGCCGCAGGGAGATCCGGCTCCTAGTCGTCATGCCGCGCTCCCCACCGCTCGACGAGCCGCAGCCCGAACAGCACCGCGAGCGACAGCGCCAGCAGCACGACCGACACCGCGGCCGCGCCGCTGATGTTGTCGGACTCGAGCTGCTTGTACGCGTAGACCGACGCGACCTGCGTGTCGAACGGGATGTTGCCGCTGATGAGCACGATGCTCCCGAACTCCCCCACCGCGCGGGCGAACGCCAACGCGACGCCGGACACGATCGCCGGCAGGAGGTTCGGCAGGATCACCCGTATGAACGTGGTGCGTTGCGACGCGCCCAGCGACGAGGCCGCCTCCTCCATCTCGCGGTCGAGCTCCATCAGCACCGGCTGCACGGCCCGTACGACGAACGGCAGCGTCACGAACAGCAGCGCGAGCAGCACCGCCCACTTCGTGAACGCGATCGCGTCGCCGTAGAGCGCGAGCAGCGTCAGGCCCGCGACGATCGTCGGCAGCGCGAACGGCAGGTCGATCAGCGCGTTGACGAGCCGCTTGCCGCGGAAGTCGTCGCGCACGAGCACCCACGCGATGACCGTTCCCATCACCGCGTTGATCGCGGCGACACCGAGCGAGATCAGCAACGTGAACCGCAGCGCGGCGACCGACTGGCGGCTCGACACCGACTCCCAGAACGACGACAGGCCGCCCTCGAGCGACCGGTCGACCACGGCGGCCAGCGGCAGCAGGACGATGAGGCTCAGCCACATCGTCGCGACGCCGAAGCCGAGCGATCCTCCGCTCAGCCCCGGCGTACGCAGGGAGCGCCGAGACGCCCCGGGTGCAGCCACCGTGCTCACTTGGCCGTGGACACCCCGGCCTCCTCCTCGATCTTGGCGATCGAGCCCTTCTCGGGATCGAACAGCTCGTCGTTGACCTTCGACCAGCCGCCGAGGTCGTCGATCGTCTTGAGCTCCTGCGGCTCCGGGAACTTGTCCTTGTTCTTCTCGAGGATCGCCTCGTTGACCGGCCGGTAGCCCCAGTCGGCGAACCGCTGCTGCGCGGCGTCGCCCTGGAGGTAGGACAGGAACGTCTGCGCCGCCCCGGGCGCCTCCTTCGTCCTGGCGATCGTGATGTCGATCTTCAGCGTGTCGGGTGGGATGACGTACTCGACGTCCTCGCCCTTCTTCTGCGCGGTGGTCGCCTCGTACTCGTAGGAGAGGAGCACGTCTCCCTCGCCCGCGGTGAACGCCTGCAGCGCCTCGCGCCCGGACTTCGGCTGGACCTCGACGTGGTCCTTGATCAGCTTGTCGACGAACTCGAGCCCGCCGTGCTGGTAGGCGCCGAGGAGGTTCCACTTCGCCGCGCCGCTGGTGAACGGGTTGGGCGTGATGACCTTGATCCCCTTCCGGAGGAGGTCGTCCCACGTCTTGATGTTCTTCGGGTTGCCCTTGCGGACGATGAAGGAGACGACGCTCGTGGTCACGAGCCCGTCGTGCTGCGCGTTCTTCCAGCCCGCGTCGACGAGATCGGCCTTGACGAGCCGCTCCATGTCGGGCTCGATCGAGAACGAGACGACGTCGGCCGGCAGCCCGCCCTCAACCGCGCGGCTCTGCTCGCCGGACGCGCCGAAGGACGTCTTGAACTTGACGTTGCGTCCCTCCGAGGTCTTTTGGAAGTCGGGGATGATCTCGTCGTAGACGACCTCGGGCGTCGAGTACGCGACGAGGCTGAGGGTCGCGCTGGCGCCGCCGCCCCCGCCGCTGCCGGCCGTCGCAGTGGAGTCCGAGGAGCTCTCGTCCGATGCGCCCCCACAGGCCGCAAGACCGACGGTGAGGAGGGTCAAGAGCAGGGGGAGGATGGCGTTCGGCCGGCGCATGGCGGCGAAGATATCATTCTTGATCGAATTTGTGGGGATTCGGTCGGATCCGCCCTTCATGCGAACATGTGTTCGGTGTCCATCAAGGGTTCCCCCTACGCCCGCTTCCGCCGCGCCCTGGAGATCGGCAAGCTCTCGCTCGTGTACGCGGCGGCGGCTGAGCTGCCGCGGCTCGAGCTCGACGACGGGCTGCGCGTGCTCGTGCTGATGGCCGAGCAGGACGGCGAGCGCTACGACCGCGCGGCGGTGCGGTGGCTCGGACGGCTCGCGCTCGAGCGCCGGCTCGGGATCGAGGACCTGCGGGCGGGGCTCGCCGCGTGCGAGCTGATGCGGCGCCACCCGCGCGAGGGCGAGGCGGTCCTGCGCGAGCTGCTCGGGCGGCCGGTCGGCGCCGCCCGGGGGCGCTAGTCGTCTAGTCGTTCAACAGGTCGCGCATCGTGTCGACGGCCGCGCGCCCGCCCTGCGTCGGTGTCCAGGTCTCCCCGTCGCCCTCGTCGTCGTGCTTCCACGCCATGCGGCGGCGCACGAGGCCGCGGAGCGCGAGGCTCGCGGGACCCGGAGGCATCGCGGCGGCCGTCGCGATCGGGCGCAGCGGCGACTCCGCGCCCGTGCCCGGGCACAGGTCGACGAGCGCGATCAGCGCGCGTTCCTGGGCATCGGTCAGCGGCGGTCCCGGAACCCGGGACCAACGGCCGTGACGCTCGCCGGCTCCCCTACCGGCTGGCGAATCGTCGTGCGGCTGCACTCAGCCGCAGCTATAGCACTGAGATTTCATCCTGGGTCGGATCCTGCCACACGGCGAGGCGGATCTAACGTGGTGCGCACCCGCTTACGGCAGATGCTGACCCTGCGGCACACGCGGTAGTCATTTCCCGACCTCACGAGCATCCGCGCACCGATCGCGTACTTCGCGCCACCGTCACCGGGGCGGATGTTCACGAGGTACCAGCGGCCGATCGACCAGCCGCCCTCGAAGCCCGCGAACGCCTTGTTGCGCCCGGCCGCGACGAGCCTGGGGGTGCCGACGCGACGCTCGGCGTCGCGGCCGCTCCTCGCGCCCTCGACGCGGCCGCGGTCGAAGATGGCGCGGTAGCCGTCACTGCCCTGCGCGTAGTCCGCTCGCGTCTGCGTGCGGCCGAGCCGCTCGCCCTCCTCGACACCCTGCTCGTAGCGGCCCTCCGGGTTCGCCGCCGTGCGACCGGCCACGAAGGCCAGGCCGGCGGCGGCGAGCGCGAGGCAGAGGGTGATCGTCAGGGAGAAGGCGACTGACTGAACGCGCATCTTCCCCGGTCATCGACCGGGGCGCCGCGATCTACAGGCCGATGACCTGCGCCCGCGCGGGATCGGCCTCGCCGTCGACGAGCGCGAGCCACGATCGCTCGAGCGCGGCGGCGCCCTCGAGCCGCTCGATCTCCATCCAGCCGCCGAGCTGCGGGACGAGCTGGTCCCACGCGACGGCCAGGCGGCGCTGGAGCTCGGGCATCCCGATCTCCTGCGTGAGCCGCTCGACGTGCGTGGGCGCGAAGAAGAACTGCGGCGCGGGGCCCGGGAGCGCGGAGACGTCCGCCGCGGCGGCCTGGTCCCAGTGCGTCGCGCCGACCGCCGCGTCGTGCTTGAGCCGGTCGCCGGCGGCCTGGTGCACGGCCTTGCGCACCGTGGCGTCGCCGGACATGTCGACGTAGACGAGCGCGTCGTCGCCCGACAGCCCCTCGGCGATCTCGTCGTACGTGACCACGCGGTCGTAGAGGTCGAGCGACTCGGTGAACTCGCGGTTGCGCTCGGACGTCAATCCGATCGTGCGCGGGCCGTCCTCGGCGCTGGCGAGCAGGAACGCGATGCCGTACGCCGTCTTGCTCGACGCGCTGCCAAGCACGACGGCGTCGGCACCGAACCACGCGCTCGTGCGCAGGAAGTCGGCGATCAGGTACGAGGTGAAGAAGAGCGGCCGCAGGATGAGCTGCTCGTCGGCGTGCTCCTCGGCCGGGTCGACGCGCATGTAGCGGTTGTAGACGGGCGGAAGCTCCGCGCGGTGCGCGCTCGCGTCCTCGAAGCCCGGCCCGCCGAGATGCGGCTCGAGCACCGCGTAGGACGACATCGGGAAGAAGCCGTAGAAGCGCTCCCCCGGCTCGATCCCGTCGACGTTCGCGCTGACGACCTCGCCGTACGCCCACACCGGGACGCGGCCCCAGCCCTCCTCGCTCGGCTCGAAGAACTTCCAGTAGCTCAGCGCGTCGCCCATGACGCCGTAGGTGACGTTGTTGGCGGTCAGGCCGAAGCGGTCGATGCGCAGGAGCGCCTCCCCGGCGCCCGGCTCGGGAGGATCGGTCTCCACGATCCTCGTCGTCCGCAGGTCGTCGCGTCGCACCTCGAAGTCGGCCATGGCGCCGACGCTATCGGTCTCGGTCGGGTGCTGCGCGCCCGCCGACGCACTCAGGCACACTGCCGGGGCCATGGCGCCAAGAAGCCTCGCTCTCGTGATCGGACTCGTAGGGGCGGGGCTGTCGCACCCGCACCCGCGGAAGCGGCACGCAGCTGCCCGCGCTACATGGACTTCTTCGCGGTGACTGCTTACGACCGCGCGTCCTGCGCGACGGTGAAGCGCGTTCAGCGCGCCTGTACGCTGAGGGCTTCATGGCGGTCGGCGGCTCCCAGCAGACCGTCGCGGCCGCGGGCCGCAGATGGCGCTGCACATGGCAGGACGGCTCCACCGCCCCACGCGTGCGTTGCCGCAGGATCGGCGGCCGCGGCGCGTTCCGGGCGTCGCTGAGCGTCGGATAGCCCGTCGCTGACGTTGCCGGTCTGACGCGCGTCCTGGGGATCGACTGGTCGGGCGACCGGCGGTCGCCCGCGCGCAAGCGGTGGATCGGCGAGGTCGTCGACGGTGAGCTCGTCGACCTTCGGCGCGGCGGGCGCACCGAGGTGACGGCGTCCGAGCTCGTCGCGCTCGCGCGGGAGGGACCGTTCGTGGTCGGCCTCGACTTCGCGTTCGGCTTCCCGGCGTGGTTCGCTCGCTCGCTCGGCGCCGCCACGATCGAGGACGTCTGGCGGGCGGCCGAGCGCGACGGGGAGTCGTGGCTCGCGGGGTGCTCTCCCCCGTTCTGGGGCCGGCCGGGTGCGAAGCGGCCACCGGACGATCCCGCGCGGCCGGCGCTGCGGCGGACCGAGCAGGAGACGCCGTTCCAGCCGAAGTCGGTCTTCCAGATCGGCGGTGCGGGCGCGGTCGGCACCGGCTCGATCCGCGGGATGCCGCTGCTGCGGATGCTCTCGGCCGCCGGCCTGTCGATCTGGCCGTTCGACGACGCCGCCGAGGCGACCGTGATCGAGATCTACTCGCGGCTGTTGACGAAGGCCGTGGTCAAGAGCAGCGGCGAAGCGCGCGAGGCCTACCTGGCCCAGGACGGCCGGGTCCCGGAGGCGCTCCTCGAGCTCGCCGCCTCCGCCGAGGACCCGTTCGACGCCGCCATCTCCGCGCTCGAGATGGCCCGCCACGTCGACGAGATCCAGACACTGCGAGCAGAGCCCCAGTACGCGCTCGAGGGCGTGATCTGGCGCCCGGGCTGGAAGCCCGGCCTCGATCCTGCGGCAGCCGACTAGGGGAACGGTCCGCAGTCTGGACGGTTGCCGTCTGCGCGCATCACGCCGTCGTTGGCGCGAAGCGTCACTCTGGTGCCCGGGGAGCGGCCGCTGCGACCAGGCCTCGGAGACGACGGCGCACCGATAGAGCGGCGGTCGCCGGGGCTCTCATCCACAGGCCCACGAACGCGCGGCCGGGGGAACGACGTGCGAGGCGAGGTGCACCGCGCGCTTCAAGCCGCGCGGATGGCCACGCACACGAAGTCCCGGTCGAGGAACCCCTCCACGTCGGCTTCGGTCCGCAGCGCCTCGCGCAGGACGATCCGCCGCCGGCGGTCGAAGAGCACAGGGCCGTCGTCGGAGAGATCGAAGTTCCAGGCGTGGAGCAGCGTGTAGCCGCGGCGCTCCGCCTCGCGGCGGTTGTGCCGCAGCGCGACGAGCCCACCCGGTCTCGTCACCGCGATCATGTTCCGGATGATGGCGAGCGCATCGCGCGTGTGGTCGAGCGCGTTGCGCGCGTAGGCGACGTCGAACCGCCCGGGACCGAAGCGCTCGAGGAGATCCTCGCCCGCGCACGTCAGCGTCGGGACCGGCGCGACGCCCCTGCGCTCGACGATCTTTCGGTACTGGTCGCCAAGCGGATCCACCGGCGTGATCTCCACGCGGCGGCCCTCGATGCGCTTGCCGAGCGTGGTGAGGGGGCCGGCGCCGACGTCGAGGATCGAGAGCTCGCGCGGCAAGCTGTCGAGGCGGTCGACGATCAGCGGCTCACGGAGCGGCCTGTCCGGGTCGAACAGCGGCTCCAAGCCCGCTTCCGAGCCGAAGGCGCCCGTCTCGAGGTAGCGCTGCCAGAACTGCGGCTCGTACCACAGCCCGATCGCGCGGTTCAGGCGCGCCGGGAGGCGCCCCGCGATGGCTTGCACAGCCGCCTTGCTGAACTCGGGCAAGGGCACCCGCTCCGGTTCGCGCACGCGGCCAGTATGCCGGGAGCCGCGGCCACCTCGCGGTGCCTGAGCTAGCGCGCCGGAACCGCGAGCTTGAGGCCGAGCAGGCCACGGAGCGAAAGCAGCGCGCAGACTTGAACCGCTAACACACAATGGACAGGGTGACGTTCGGTGCCTGGACTTGCGGACGCTGCGGCGCCTGGAACACGCGTCGCTACCTCTGCGATTGGTGCCACCGCCCACGCGTAAACAGAACGAGCCACCACCCCGAGAACCCGTCGCCACCCCTAGCCGGAGACGTGATACCGACCGGCCCGTTACTACCAGCACGCCGCGATGTGCCACAGGCGGACGAACTGCTCGCGGACCGGGACCACATTCCGCCGCCGCAGGGCGTGACCCCGCACAAGCTCCGGCACTCGTTCGCTTCGGCTCTGATCGCGTGCTGAGAGGACCGTTTGAATGGGCACCACTTGGGCACCGGTTTCGGGCTCCGGTGCCCAATCCTGCGCACCCTCCCCTAGAACGAGAAAACCCCGCTGTTGCGGGGCCTTCTGGGAGTGGGCGATACTGGGCTCGAACCAGTGACCTCCTGCTTGTCGAGCAGGCGCTCTCCCAGCTGAGCTAATCGCCCTGGGAGCGGCAAGAGTAGCGCACGCGCGCGCGTGCTTCACGACGTCCCGACGCCGTCGCCGCCGCTAGTCTTCAGGCCCCTCCCGGCGCCGTGGCGGAGAGGCTACGCAGCGGCCTGCAAAGCCGTGTACATGGGTTCGAATCCCGTCGGCGCCTCTCGAGGAACCTCTGTTGACGCGCAGGTCCTCTGTCGTATGTCGCACCTCGACGCGAGTCTCGGTTTTGCGTGAGTGCGGCCTCGTTGTCCAGCCGTCGAGCAAGGATCCGGGGCCACAATCCGGAAGAGGGAGCCATGCACCTCTCCAAGATCTCGGGCCTCACCGCTCTCGCGCTCGTCTCGACCATCGCCTTCGGCTGCGGCGACGACGAAGGTGGCGGCGCGCTGAGCAAGACGGAGTTCGAGAAGCAGGGCAACGAGATCTGCAAGAAGTTCGAGACCGAGAGCAAGAAGCTCGGCAACCCGCAGTCGATCGAGGAGCTCCCGGAGTACGCCGACAAGGCGCTCGCGCTGTTCGACAAGCAGCTCGGCGAGCTTCGCGAGCTCGAGCCGCCGAAGGAGTACAAGAGCGACTTCGACAAGCTGCTGAAGACCGGCGACGAGGCCAAGGGCTTCATCCGCGACCTCAAGGAAGCCGCCGAGAGCAAGGACGAGAAGAAGATCGCCGCGGTCGGCAAGGAGGCCGAGTCCCGCGACCAGACGAGCGACGAGCTCGCGCAGAAGGTCGGCCTGACGGAGTGCGGCCAGGACTAGGATCCGCGCCGTGCTCCTCTTCACCTGCGCGTTCGGCACGTCGTTCGGCGGCCTCCCCGGACCGCTCGCCCACCCCTGCGGCCGCGCCGCGAAGGCGCTCGACGACGCCGGCTACAAGTACGAGACCAAGGAGGTCAAGGGCGGCACGTTCAAGCTCTGGACGCTCCCGTCGCGCGCGAAGGATCGCGCCGAGGTCGAGCGGCTGAGCGGCCAGCGCGCCGTGCCGATCCTCGTGCTCGACGACGGCGAGGTCATCGCCGGGTCGGGCGAGATCGCGCGCTGGGCGCAGGAGCACCCGAAGACCCCGTGATCGCGGTAACCGGAGTGACGGGCGAGGTCGGCGGCCGCGTGGCCGGCCATCTCGCCGAGCGCGGGCTCGAGCAGCTGCTCGTCGTGCGCGACGCGTCGCGCGCGCCGGAGTTCGAGCGGGCCGAGGTCCGCGAGGCGTCGCGCGGCTACGAGGACCTCGAGGGGATGCGCCGGGCGTTCGACGGCGCGGAGACCGTGTTCCTCGTCCCCGCCGCCGAAGCGGAGAACCGGATCGAGCAGCATCAGACCGCAGTCGACGCCGCCGTCGCGGCGGGCGCGCAGCGGATCGTCCTCCTGTCCTTCGTCGGCGCGTCGGCCGACCACACGTTCACGCTCGGGCGCCACCACTGGGCCACCGAGGAGCACGTGCGCGCGACCGGTCTGCCGTGCACGTTCTTGCGCATGAACCTCTTCATGGACTTCGTGCCGATGATGGCCGGCGAGGACGGCGTCATCCGCGGGCCCGCCGGCGACGGCCGCATCGCGGCGATCCTGCGCGAGGACGTCGCGGCCGCGTGCGCCGCGGTGCTGGCGAGCGACGACGACCACGACGGGAAGACCTACGGTCTGACCGGCGTCGAGGCGTTCACGCTCGCGGAGGCCGCCGACGCCCTCGGCGTCCGGTTCGAGACCGAGACGGTCGAGGAGGCCTACGCCTCGCGCGCGCACCTGGGCGCGCCCGACTGGATGGTCGAGGGCTGGGTCACGTCGTACCTGGCGATCGCCGCCGGCGAGCTGGAGGCCGTCACCCACGACGTCGAGACGCTCACCGGCCAGCCGCCGGCGACGCTCGAGCAGTTCCTCAGGCGTCTCTGACGGTCACCGGCACGCGGTGCACCGCGTTGTTCGCGTAGCCGCCGACGTTCCACGGCGGATCGTCGGGCTGGGTGCGGCCGCTGGCGTCGGTGCAGCGGCAGCGCAGCTCGTGCTCGCCGGGAGCCGCGTCCCAGGTGAACGACCAGCCCCGCCACGCCGCCGGGTCTCCGGCGGGTTCGAGCCGCGCCGCGTGCCACGTCGAGCCGTCGGCGCTCACCTCCACCGACACGATCGCGCCGTGCCCCGACCATGCGCGACCGGTGAGCTCGACGACCCCCGGGTCGACGAACCGCCGGCGGGTCATGAAGTCCGGCACCCCCGGCGGGGCGATCAGCGACCGCGGGACCATCCGCGTCACGGGCTCGCCCGGATCGTCCTCGTGCGCGCGCAGGCGGTAGGCGACCTCCTGCTGGTAGCCGGCGAACGCGTGGTCGATCACGGTGATCGCGCCGAGCCACTTCACGCTCGTCATCCCGTACCAGCCGGGGACGAGCAGCCGCAGCGGGAAGCCGTGCTGCGGCGGGAGCGGCACGCCGTTGACCTCGTACGCGAGCAGGACGTCGTCGGCCAGCGCGGTCTCGAACGGCAGCGCGCGCTCGTAGCGCTGCTCCACCCCGCCTTCGACCCCCCGGTCGAGGCCGCTGAAGACGACGTCGACCGCGCCGCCGGCGGGCTCGACCACATCGCGCACGCGCACGCCGGTCCAGGTCGCGGTCCCGACGGCCTCGAGCAGCCACGGCTGGCTGACCGGCCGCGGGTCGAGCCGGGCGCGACCGTTGCCCGCGCACTCCATCGTGACCGTGCGCGTGACCTGCGGCAGCGCGCGCAGGTCGTTGAGCGAGAGCGACCGCGGCGCCGCGACGAGGCCTCCGACGTCGAGCCGCCACGACGCCGGGTCGACGATCGGGATGTCGTAGTGGATGAGCAGGTAGTGCAGGCCGAGCGGCGTGACGTCGTGGCGCAGCGCCTCCAGCGGCATGCCGTGGTTGCGCGCGGCGAGCTGGAGCTCGGCCGGGCTGATCGCGTCGGTGTCGGCGAGGGCCATCGCGAGAGACGGTGGCACAGCGCGGCCGCGGGCGGATCGCCCGCGGCCCCGTCCGTTGTCGCGCTAGCGGCCCTTCTGGGACCGCGCGCCGTGGCCAGGCAGGCGCTTGGCGTTCCCCGGCGCGATGGTGTGGTTGCGGCTGGCGCGCATCTCGGCGAGACGGCGCTGCTGCTCGGTCATCCGCGTGAGCGGAAGCTGGGAGCGCTTCGATGGCATACGTGTTCCTCCTTGGGGTGTGGAGGCCGCGGCGCGGACGCCCGGACGAGCGATGAGGAGGCGAAGAGGTGCGACAGAGCGAGCCCGCTCCGCCACCGTACGTCAGCCGGTCCGCCTGCACAGGCGGCCGTGATGATCAAGACGTAGAGGTGGCGGTGGCTACTTCACAGTGCCACGACCATACGCCGGTCAGCGGCCGCGCGTCAAGTCAGGCCAGCGCGTTGTCGAGCACGAGCATGATCACGAACCCGGTCGTGAACCCGAGCGTCGCGACGCGCTCGTTGCCGTGGCCGTAGGACTCCGGGATGAGCTCGTCGACCACGACGTAAAGCATCGCCCCCGCGGCGAACGCCAGGCCGCCGGCGAGCAGCGCGCCGATCACGCCGACCGCGGCTGCGGCCAGCAGCGCCGCCGGCGGCTCGACCGCGCCCGTCGCGAAGCTGAACGCCACCGCGCGGCGCTTCGAGACGCCCGACGCGAGGAGCGGCGCAGCGGCGGCGAAGCCCTCCGGGATGTTCTGCACGCCGATCGCGATCGCGGTTGCGGTGCCGACGTCGGTGCCGCCGGCGGCGAAGGCCAGGCCGACCGCCATCCCCTCGGGGATGTTGTGGATCGTCAGCGCCGACAGCATGAGGATCGCGCGGCGCTCCGCCGGCGCGTTCGGATCGTCGGCGTGGCCCGGCTCAGCGTAGCGGGCGTGGATGTGCGGGACCACCTCGTCGAGGACCGCGAGCACCGCGACGCCGGCGACGAGGCCGACGACGACCTCGCCGAGCGAGCCCTGGTCGAGCGCCGGGACGAGCAGGCTGAAGATCGCCGCCGCGAGCATGATCCCGGCGGTCACGCCGGTGATCGCGTCGAGCGTGCGCTCGTCGGGGTCGCGGCGGAAGAACAGCAGCGCGAGGCCGCCGAGCCCCGTGGCGAGCCCGGGCAGGATCGCGCCGATCGTCTCGCCGGTCGTCAGGTCCATCGAGCGGCCTTGCTACCCCGTCTTGCGGTCGCGCACCACACGGCCGGAGCGCGCCACCTGCCCGCTACCGTGGACGCGCGATGATCCGCCGCCGCGCCTACCGCGCCCTCGCCCTCGTGGTCGGCGTCATCGCCGTCCTCGTCGCGCTCCCGGCGATCATCCCGGGGCTCGACCTCAACCCGTTCAAGACCGAGACCGAGGACCGCTCGCAACCGGTGATCCTCAAGTCGCTCGAGCGGCTGACGGAGTACCGCGCGGCGTCGGCGAACCTGCAGGTGCCGGTCGACGTGCGCGAGGACGTCGGGATCCTGCCGGACTTCATCGCGGGCAAGAAGACGCTCATCATCGCCAGCGGCACGGTCGATGCCAGCGTCGACTTCCGCGGGCTGCGGCGCGGGCGCAACCTCGTCGTGTCGAAGGACCGCAAGTCGGTGACGATCACGCTCCCCGCAGCACGCCTGTCCGACGCCCGCGTCGACCTGTCGAAGACGCGCGTCTTCGACACCAACCGCGGCCTGATCAACCGCGTCGGCGAGGCGTTCGGCGACGGCGGCGCCGACGAGGAGCGCAAGCTGCTCGAGCTCGCTCAGCGCAAGCTGGCCGAGGCCGCCAAGGCCGAGCCCGAGCTGCTGCGAAACGCCGAGGACAACACCCGCGCGATGCTCGAGGGCCTGATGCGCGGCCTCGGGTTCACGCGCGTCACCGTGAACTTCGCGCCGCCCGCGACCTAGCTTGTCAGCGGATCGCGCGGAGCGGGTCGACGTTCGCGCCGCGCACGAAGACCTCGAAGTGCAGGTGCGGGCCGGTCGACCCGCCGGTCGAGCCGACCCGGCCGATGAGCCGGCCCTGGCCGACGCTCGAGCCGCGGCGGACCGCCGTGCTCGACAGGTGCGCGAACAGCGTGCGGACGCCGGCGTCGTGATCGATGACGATGAAGTTGCCCCAGCCGGACGGGTCGTAGCCGACGGTCGCGACCGTCCCGCCGCGCGGAGCGAGCACCGCCGTCCCGCTCGGCGCCGGGAAGTCGAGGCCCGCGTGCAGGCGCGAGCCGCGGAACATGAACCGGTCGCCGACCGGCGCGCTGACCGGCCGCGCGAGCCGCACCGGCGACTGCGGCGACGGGCGCTTCAGCCGCCGGATCGTCGCGCGCCCGGCGATGCCGTCGGACGGCAGGCCGGCCCACGCCTGGAAGCGCCGGAGCGCGCGGTCGGTCTTCCCGCCGAGGCCTCCGTCGATCGAGCCTGAGGGGAAGCCCTGCTTGGCGAGCAGGAACTGCAGGCCGGCGACGTCCCAGCCGCGCGAGCCGCGCTTGAGCGGCCGCCGGCCGAGCGTCGGACCGCCTCGGCGGCCGAGTGCCCTGCGGGTCCGTTGCCCGACGAGCCCGTCGGCCGCGAGCCCGCGGCGACGCTGGAAGACGCGGACCGCCCGCGCCGTCCCCGGGCCGCGGATGCCGTCGATGTCGCCGCCGTAGAGGCCGTTGGCCTTCAACGCGACCTGCAGCGCGGCCGTCGACGCGCGTCCCGGCAACGCGTGTGCAGGCACGGCGAACGTGAGCGCCGCAACGAACGCGGCGAGGATGAGTCGAGGCGCACTCCCCATGAGCCGGGCGCAGCGTATGACGGCAGATGACGCGTTCCTGCTGTTGCATGAGGTTTTGCATCCGGGCGCATGGGCACTGGGTCGGCATGGGGTTGGAAGACGCCAGGGCCAAGGCTGCCTTCGGGCGCACGGTCCCCGCAGTGCCCGAGAACGTCGCGTCGATCCGGCACTCCGTCGTCAAGCTCGCAGCCCGCCACGGCGCCACCGATGCCTGCCAGACCGACGTCGCCCTCGCGGTCGGAGAGGCCTGCGCGAACGTCGTCGTCCACGCGTACCCGCCGGGCGACGTCGGCCCGCTCATCGTGCACGCCGAGGTCCTCCGCGCCAGCGAGATCGTCATCACCGTCTGCGACCAGGGCCAGGGCATGACGCCGCGCCCGGACTCCCCCGGCCTCGGCCTCGGCCTGCCGCTGATCGCCAACCTCGCCGACCGCCTCGAGATCAAGGACGGCGACGACGGGGTCGGAACCGAGCTGGTGATGGCGTTCACGCTCACCGGCCGGCGCCCCTGAGCCCACCCGCCAAGGCGGGCTATACTCCGCCACCGCATACGCGGCTGTAGCTCAGCTGGCTAGAGCGTCTGCTTGCCATGCAGAAGGTCGTGGGTTCGAATCCCATCAGCCGCTTCGAGAAACCCCCGCCGCCGCGGGGGTTTTTCGTTTTCTGGGGCCGCAGCCGATCCGAGTGGACGAGTGTTCTCTGCCCAGAAGGCGCCTGTAGGAGTACGGTCGGTCGATGCTCACCTCCTCGACCGAGCGTGGTGGGCTGCTGGCCGCCTCGCTCGCCGCCGCGACGATGCTCCTCGTCGTTGCCGCCTCGCCGGCCCAGGGGAACGTCGACAGCTGGCACACCGCGTGGGCCAAGTCGCAGGCGCCGACGTCGGCCGCTCCCGCGCTGTCGAACAAGACAGTGCGCGTGATGACGCGCGTGACGGGCGGCGGATCCGAGGTCCGCGTGCGCCTGCAGAACACGTTCGGCAGGTCGACGAGCCCGGACGGAACGCCCCCGCTGACGGTGGACGCGGCGACGGTCGCGCTCCGGTCGTCCGGCGCGTCGCTGGTCGCCGGCAGCGTCCGCCCG
>CADCVT010000083.1 GCA_902806215.1 uncultured Solirubrobacteraceae bacterium
GCTGCCCGGGTGCGACGGAGGTCATATGGCAGTCGAAGAGAAGGTCGAGTTCGAGGGCGAGATCACCGAAGCCCTTCCCAACCTGATGTTCCGGGTCAAGCTGGACAACGGCCACGTGCTCCTGGCGCACCTCGCCGGCAAGATGCGCCGCTTCCGCATCCGCGTCCTTCCCGGTGACAAGGTCCGCGTCGAGGTCTCGCCGTACGACCTGGACCGCGGTCGCATCACCTACCGCTTCAAGTAGTCCGCCGTCCGCACCACGGTCGCGAACTCCCCGTCGAGGTTCGCGGCCGTCACCCGGGCTAGGAGCTCCGCCGGATAGGTCTCTCCGTCCGGCCCCGTGTGGTCGAACGTCGTCGTCGCGTCGATCACGAAGCGCACGTCGTAGCCGAGGTTGCCGCCCATGCGCGCGGTGGTCTCGCAGCACATGTTGGTCTGGATCCCGCAGACGGCGATGCGGTCGATCCCGCGCTCGGAGAGCCACGCGTCGAGGTCCGGCTCGCCCAGGAACGCGGAGTTGACGTGCTTGGTCACCAGCAGGTCGGGCTCGCCGGCGGCCTCGGGCTTGAGCGCGTTGCCCGGATGGTCGGGCGCGAGCGGCGAGCCCTCCTCGACCGAGTCGTGCCGGACGAAGACGACGGTCTCCCCGCGCTCGCGGAAGTCCTCGATCAGCCGGGCGCAGTTCGCCTCGCACTCGGGGTTGTCGCGCGGCCCCCAGGCGGGCTCGTCGAACGCGCGCTGCAGGTCGACGACGAGGAGCGCCTCGCTCATCCGTCGACCCTCGGCTGTGCCGCCAGCGCCTCGATGCCGCCCCGCAGGAAGGTGAGCGCCTCGTCGAAGACCGCGAGCGGGTCGGGCGCGGCGTCGGCGGGCGCGTCGTCGGAGAAGTCCGAGAGCGTCTGGAACGCGGCGGTCGCCGCGGCACCGATCATGCGGGGGCGCAGCGCGTCGGCGGGCACGTCGAGGTCGCGTGCGACGGCGGCGGCGAGCACGTCCTCGAACTCAGCCATCTTCGCCCGGTCGTGCTCGCGGAGCGCGGGCGTCGAGACGACGATGCGCCGGCGACAGAGCTCCATCTCGTCCTGCCAGTCGACCTGGCGGGTGAAGTCCTCGACCCAACTCCGCAGCGCCTCGATCGCTGTCTCGCCGTCCGCTCGCTCGTCGAGTCGGAGGCGGAGGCCGTCGACGACGACGTCGTTGTCGTGGAAGACGACGGCTTCCTTCGTCGGGAAGTAGCCGAAGAACGTCCGCGGCGCGATGTCGGCGGCGGCGGCGATGTCGGCGACGGTCGTCGCCTCGTAGCCGTTCTGGTCGAAGAGCCGCAGCGCCGCGGCGATGATCGCGTCGCGCGTCTGCTGCTTCTTGCGCTCACGCAGGCCGGCCTCGGTCATGAACGCCATCGTACCGTTTGTGCAGCCTCGGCATATATGCAGTCATTGCAAGAATGCAGAGACTGTGTCAAGCTGCGCGCCATGGCCCACCTCCTCGCGCGCCTCGCCGCCGCCGCCGCCACCCACTGGAAGCGCTCGCTCGCGCTGGTCGTCGTCGTCCTCGTCGCGATCGGCGGTCTCGCTGCGGCGGGGGGATCGTTCACCGACGACTTCAAGACTCCCGGCACCGAGTCGCAGGCCGCGTACGACTTGCTCGCCGAGCGGTTCCCGTCGGCTTCGGGGGACACGGCGACGCTGGTCTTCCGGGTGGACGACGGGACGGTCCGCGACCGCGAGCGCGCGGCGGCGATCTCCCGTACGGTCGCGGCGGTCGCCGAGCAGCCCAACGTCAGCGGGGTCGTCGACCCGCTCGGCCGCGACGGCGCGCAGCAGATCTCGCGCGACGGGCGCATCGCCTACGCGGTGGTGCAGTACGACCGCCCGGCGACCGGCCTCGGCGCCGAGGCGGGCAAGCGGCTGGAGGAGGCGTCGAAGATCGCGGAGTCCGCGGGCGTCGACGCCGACCGCCGCGGCGCGATCGTCGACCAGGCCGAGCAGGGGTCGGTGCCGATCGGCGAGCTCATCGGCATCGCGATCGCGATCATCGTGCTGACGCTCGTCTTCCGCTCGTGGGCGGCGATGGCTCTGACGCTGATCTCCGCGCTGATCGCGCTTGCCGTCGGCGTGATGCTGCTCGCCTTCGGCGCACGCTTCGTGGACTTCCCGACCTTCGCCCCGACGCTCGGCGTGATGATCGGCCTCGGCGTCGGCATCGACTACGCGCTGCTCATCGTCGGCCGCTACCGCGAGCAGCTCGTGGCCGGCGACGACGTGGGGACCGCAGCGGCCGTCGCCAACCGCACCGCCGGCACGTCGGTCATCGCGGCCGGCGCGATCGTCGTCGTCGCCATCGGCGGGCTGCTCGCCACGGGGATCCCGTTCGTCGGCCGCATGGGCGTCGGCTCGGCGATCATCGTCGCCGCGGTCGCCGTCGGCGCGGTCACGGTGCTCCCGGTGCTCATGGGCGCGTTCGCCAAGCGGCTGCGTCCGCGCGATCCCGCGCACGTCGCGCCGTCTCCGCGGTTCGCCCGGTGGGGCGAGTTCGTCACCGGCCGCCCGTGGCGCGCGGCGATCGCCGGGACGCTCGTCCTGCTCGTCCTCGCGACGCCGTTCACGGCGCTGCGGCTCGGCCAGCCCGACGACGGCAACGACGCGGCGTCCTCGACGACGCGCCAGGCGTACGACGGGCTCGCCGAGGGCTTCGGGCCCGGCTTCAACGGCCAGCTCGTCCTCGCGGCGAAGGTCCCGGCGGGCGCCGAGGGGCGCGCCGCGGTCGAGCGCGTCGAGCGCGCAGTCGCGAACACCCCCGGCGTGGCGTCGGTCTCACCCGCGCAGCTCAACGAGCGCGGCGACGCGGCGGCGCTGCAGGTCGTCCCGTCGACCTCGCCGCAGGACGAGCGGACCTCGCAGCTCGTCGAGCGCCTGCGCTCCGACGTGCTTCCGCGGGCGGTGACCGGCAACGACGTGGAGGTCTACGTCGGCGGCGCGACCGCCACGTTCGAGGACCTCGCGGACCGGATCGCGGGGCGCCTCCCGCTGTTCATCGGGCTCGTCGTCTCGCTGAGCGTGCTCCTGCTCATGGCGGTCTTCCGGTCGCTGTGGGTCCCGCTCGTCAGCGCCGCCTTCAACCTGCTGAGCATCGCCGCGGCGTACGGCGTCGTCGTCGCCGTGTTCCAGTGGGGCTGGGGATCGAGCCTCCTCGGCGTCGACGGCGAGGTGCCGATCGTCTCGTTCGTCCCGCTGTTCATGTTCGCCGTGCTGTTCGGGCTGAGCATGGACTACAACGTCTTCCTGCAGTCGCGCATCCGCGAGGAGGCGCTCGCGGGCGCCGGCCCGCGCGAGAGCGTCGTCCTCGGGCTGGCCCGCGTCGCGCGGATCATCCTCGCGGCCGGCGCGATCATGACCGCGGTCTTCCTCGGGTTCGTCACCGACCCGGAGGTCGTGGTCAAGACGATCGGGCTCGGCCTGGCGGTCGCGATCCTCATCGACGTGGTCGTCGTGCGGCTCGTGATCGCACCCGCGGTGATGACCATCCTCGGCGAGCGGGCGTGGCGGCTGCCGCGCTGGCTCGACCGCGCGCTGCCCCGGATCGCGCTCGAGGGAACGTGACCGGAGGTTGTCGGCACGCTTCGCCGCGTGAATCGGCGCCGACCCGGCTACCCTCAGAGGAGGTCGCCCACCCGACCGCTTCCACGTGACCGAGAACGCCCCCGACACCACGGCCGACGAGCCGACTGCCGCTGAGCCGGTCAGTGACCCTTCGCCTGCCGCGGAGGAGCCGTCGGTCGCGAAGGATCTGCCCGAGTCGAGCGAGCCGGTCACCGAGTCGCCGGCGCCTGCCGAGCAGCCCGTAGCGCAGGAGCCGGCGCCTGCCGCCGAGGCCTCTGCCCCGCAGGAGGCGCCCGCTGAGCCGGTCACCGAGGCCTCGCCCGCCGCGGACGCCGTCGCCGCCGAGGAGGCTCCGGCCGCGCAGTCCGCTCCCGAGCAGCCCGCCGCCGAGGAGGCTCCGGCCGAGCAGCCCGCTCCCGAGCAGCCCGCCGCTGAGGAGGCTCCGGCCGAGCCGATCACCGAGGCCTCGCCCGCCGCCGATGCCGTGGCAGCCGAGGAGGCGCCCGCCGCGTCCGACGACGCGCCGCAGATCGGCCCCAAGATCATCGGGATGGCCGCGCCGACGCCGCCGCCCCCGCCGGTGCAGCGTCTCCCGCGCGAGGAGCGCAAGGAGCGTCCCCGCCGTCGTCGCCTCAACGCGACGCAGAAGCACCGCAACGTCTTCTTCGCTCGCCTCAACGAGTTCCGCCGCTCGACCCAGCCGGTCGTCGACGGCCAGGAGGGCGTCGTCGAGGAGGCCGCGGCGGCTTCCGACGCGCCCGCTCCCGACGCTCCGGACGCGTTCACGCCCGACGCCCCGGTCGCCGAGACGCCCGAGGCCGCCGCGCCCGAGGCTCCGGCCGCCGAGACGCCCGACGCTCCCGAGGCACCGCCCGCCGACGCCGCGCCCGCCGAGAAGGCTCCGGCCGCCGACGCCGCTCCTGCCGTGGAGGCCCCGGCCGCCGAGGCGCCCGAGGCCCCCGCTGCCGACGCCGCTCCCGCGACCGACGAGGCGCCCGCCGAGGCCGACGCCGCCCGGGCCGCCGAGGCCGCTCCGCAGCAGCAGCAGCCCTCGCAGCAGCGCCGCTCCTCCGCGCCGCCGACGATCGACCGCCCGCGGCTCATCGCGGCGATCGAGCGCGCCGGCGGCCCCGAGGTCGTCCAGGAGGCCCTTCAGCCCAAGCGCGACGAGAACGGCCAGCCGCTCAAGTGGGCCACCGTCTGCGCCGACGCCTGCAAGGGCCTCAAGCCGGGCGACCCGATCTTCGGCGCGTGGATCCGCCTCGCCGCCACCCCCGTCTCCGCGATCAAGAACGAGCTCGGCCTGCCGGAGCGCGGCGGTCGCGACGACCGTGCCCGCGGGCGCGGCCGCGGCGGTCCCGGCCAGGGACGCGGCGGCCCGGGCGATCGCGGCGAGCGCCGTCCCCGCGAGGACCGCGTCTCCCGCGAGGACCTCGAGAAGCTCGGCACCGGCGGTCGCGTCGGCGCGAACATCCGCATCATCGGGTCGGGCGACGAGGAGAAGAAGGAGCGCGAGCGCCGCCGCAAGGAAGAGCGCGAGGCCAAGCGTCAGGCCGAGCGCGACCGTCTCGCCCGCCTCGGCTACTAGCCGAGCCGTACTACCTCTGAGCTAGACCGCCGGGCCCGTCGCGCCGGTGTCGATCGCCGCCTGGCGGACCGCCTGGGCGACGCACACGTGGACCTCGGGGTCGAGCACCTCGGGAACGA
>CADCVT010000084.1 GCA_902806215.1 uncultured Solirubrobacteraceae bacterium
CCGACAGCGCGCCGGTCCCCGCCTCGCGGACGCAGTCGGCCAGGACATCCGGCTCGAGCGTCATGTCGCTGTCGATGAAGACGAGGAAGTCGCCCGTCGCCGCTCGCGCGCCGGCGTTGCGCTGGGCACTGCGCTCGGGGCCGGCGTCGAGCACGACGTCGGCGAGCGGGCGCGCGAGGTCCGGCGTCCCGTCGCTCGACCCGTTGTCGACGACGATCGTCTGGACCTCGGGGTGGGTCTGCGCGCGGATGCTCTGCAGGCACCGCTCGATCGTCGCGGCGTTGTTGCGCGTAGGGACGATGACGCTCACGAGTTCGGCCACGCGCCCTACATATACTCCGCCCGCATCCAAGCCATGCGTATTGCCATGCTCAACTGGCGATACGTCGACCATCCGCAGGCGGGCGGCGCCGAGGTCATCACGCACGAGATGCTCCGGCGGCTCGTCGCCGCAGGCCACTCCGTGACGTGCTTCACCGGCGCGTACGACGGCGCTCGGGAGCGCGGCGAGATCGACGGTGTCCAGCTCATCCGGCGCGGCCGGCAGTGGACGGTGCACGCCCACGCGTGGCGGTGGCTGCGCACGCGCACGGGCGAGTTCGACCGGGTCGTCGACCAGGTCAACACGATCCCGTTCCTCACGCCGCTGTACGTCGATCGGGACAAGCGACGCCTGTTCATCCACCAGCTCGCCCGCGAGTACTGGTTCCGCGAGACGCGCGGCGTGTTCCGGCTCGCGGCGCCCTTCGGCTACGTGGCCGAGCCGTGGTACCTGAGGACGTACCGTCGCACCGCTGCCGTGACCGTCTCGGGGTCCACGCGCGACGACCTCGCCGCGCTGGGCATCCGCGACGTCACCGTCATCCCGCAGCCCGTCCCCGCGACGCCTGACCCGTCGCTCGCCGACAAGCCGGCCGGCTGGCGGATGGTCATCCTCGGGCGGCTGACCCCCGCGAAGTTCGTCGAGGAGGCCATCGACGTCTTCGCCGCCGTCTCGGCGGCGGTCCCCGGCGCGACCCTCGACGTCATCGGCGGCGGCGACGAGGCGTACCGGCGGACGCTCGAAGAGCGGGTCGCCCGCGACGGCCTGGCCGTGACGTTCCACGGCCGGGTCGCCGAGGAGCGCAAGCTCGAGCTGCTCCGGGCCGCGCACGTGCACGTCTTCTGCTCGCACCGTGAGGGCTGGGGGCTGACGGTCTCGGAGGCCGCCGCGAAGGGCACGCCCTCGGCCGGCTACGACGTTCCGGGCGTCCGCGACTCGATCGCCGAGCCCCGCCTGCTCGCGCCGATGGGCGACACCGCGGCGGTCGCCGCGAACGTCATCGCCCTGCACCGCGACCGCGAGCTCTACGAGCGCCTGCGCCGCGAGGCGTGGGACCGGACGCACCGGCAGACCTACGAGGCCGCGCTCGCCTCGTTCGCCGGGGCGGTCGGCGTCCCGCTGCCGTAGGTGGCTACGGCTCGAGGATCTTCTCGGCCACGTCCATGCGGTGGCGCTGGAGCGAGGCGAAGCGGCGCACGTACCAGTGCCGGATGTGGATGCGGTACGCGATCGCCAGCGTGTCCTGGAACATCCGCAGCACCGCGCGCCAGTCGATGCCCGTGCCGGTGAACCGGTACTCGAGGCGGATCGGGATCTCCCGCACGCGGTCGAAGCCGAACTCCGCGCCGACCGCGAGGACCTCGAGGTCGAACGCGTAGCGCTTGATGAGCAGCAGCGGCCGCACGACCTCCATGTACTCGCGGCGAAACAGCTTCGCCCCGACCTGCGTGTCGCGGGCGTTGAAGCGGAAGAGCACGCCGACGAGCAGCTGGAACCCGAGCGAGTAGACGCGGCGGACGAGCGGATAGTCGACGTCGGAGTCCGGGTGGCGCTTGGAGCCGATGACCGCGTCGGCGGGCTCCTCGGCCGGCGTGTCGAACTCGCTCACCGCGCGGACGATCGCCTCGGGGTCGATGTCGAGGTCGGAGTCCAGCCAGCCCACCAACCGCCCCTGCGCGACCGCGAGACCCTGGGTGATCGCGTACCCCTTGCCCTCGTTCGTCTCGTAGGAGAGCACGCGCACCCGGTCGTCGTCGACGCGGCTCAGGCACGCGGCGCTGTCGTCGGAGCACCCGTCGCACACCGCGATGACCTCGAACGGCTGGTCGAGCCCCTCCTCCAGGGCACGGACGATGGTCCTGACGCTCGTCTCGACGTACGCGGCCCCGTTGTAGACCGGGACGACGAGCGAGAGCCCGATCACTGCTCGCCCGGGACCACGATCCGCGGCACCTGGATGCGCACGGCGAGCGCGCGCAGGTCGCCGTTGTGCAGCACGCTGTCGACCTCGACCGGCCCGGGGTCGGTGATGATCTGCATCTCGTGCGCTCCCTTGGAGAGCGAGATCGGGATGTCGACCTTCACCGCCTTGTCCGACGGCACGATCATGCGGTGGATCCGCTTGCCGTCGAGGGCGAGATCGAACTTGCGCGGCACGTTGAAGCTCGTGATCGTGAACTGCAGGCGGGCGCGGCGGTAGTCCTTGGCCGCGAACGCGGTAAGCTTGCTGTCGCCGTTGAGCATCCAGCGCCAGGGGCCGCCGGGCTCGGGCTCGCGCTCGCCCCAGCCGGCGCCGTAGCCGACGACC
>CADCVT010000085.1 GCA_902806215.1 uncultured Solirubrobacteraceae bacterium
CGCTTGCGGCCACCGCACCGGGCGCCCGGTCCGCCAACCTGCCCGAGTCGGGCACCCTGCAGCTGCCCGAGGGCGCCGACCTCACCCTCACGGGCGAGAGCTCCGCGCTCGCGGGCGCCGTCGTCAATCCCGCCGGCGACGTCAACGGCGACCAGCGCCCCGACTTCCTAGTCGCCTCGCCGGGCGCGACCGCCCGCGGTCGCGGCACCGCCGGCAGCGTGTTCGTCGTCTTCGGCCCGCGCGAGGGACTGCCCGAGAAGCTCACCGAGCTCGGCGGGCGCGGCATCCGCATCGACGGCGCGGCACCGGGCGACCGCCTCGGCACCTCCGCGGCGGCGGCCGGCGACGTCATCCTGGGCGCCCCGCGTGCCGACAACCAGCCCGGCGCCGCGTACGTCATCCTCGGCCGGCGCGAGGCCGGAGCGATCGACCTCGGCGCACGCGGCAACAGCGAGATCAAGCTCAGTGCCGGCGGCAGCAGCACCGGCGACCACGTCGGCATCACCGTGGCGAGCACGCCCGACATGGACGGCGACCAGCGGCCCGAGCTGCTCGTCGGCGCCGATCGCATCGGTGCCGCCGAGGGGGCGACGCCGCCTCCGCCGCCCGGTGCCGCGTTCGTCGTCTTCGCCAAGGCCGCCACGGCAGACGTCGACCTCGCCAAGCTTGGCGAGAAGGGCATCCGGCTCGACGGGCCCGCCGGCAGCAGCGCCGGCCTCGGCCTCGGCGGCTCGCCCGACATGAACGGCGACGGCCGCGGCGAGATCGTCGTCGGCGCACCGACGGTGGGCGCCCGCACCTCGCCGACCGCGACCACGTTCCCGACCGACGCCAAGGGCGCCGTCTACGTCGTCTTCGGCCGCGCGACCGGGGGCATGATCGACCTCAACGCGCTCGGCAACGACGGGTTCACCGTCGCCGCCGCCCCGCAGGACGGCCAGCTCGGCATCGGCTCCCTCGGCGTGCCCGACCTGACCGGCGACGGCGTCGCCGACCTCATCACCGGCTCGCCCGGCGCCGACCGCAACAAGCGCGTCGACTCCGGCTCGGTCCACGTCGTCGCGGGCCAGAAGGCCCCGGGCACGATCGACCTCAACGCCCCCGGCCGTCCGGGCTTCCGCGTCGACGGCGGCGCGTCCGACGACGGCCTCGGCCGCTGGAACGACACGGTCAGCGACATCAGCGGCGACGGGCGGGCGGAGCTGCTGTTCGCCGCGCAGAACGCCGACGCGGACAGCAAGACCGACGCCGGCGCGGGCTACGTCATCTTCGGAGCCGAGAAACCGGCGCCCGAGATCGACCTGTCGGCGCTGCGCGACCTCGGCTACCGCATCGCCGGCGCGACCGCCGGCGGGCGCCTCGGCTCGATCGCCGGCCTCGGCGACATCGACGGCGACAACCGCGGCGACATCCTCGTCGGCACGCAGGGCGCCGGCACGGCGTCGCTGATCCTCGGGCCGAAGCCGCCGGCCGTCCCGCCGCCGCCGCCCGACCCGGGCGTCGCCGAGGAGATCGCGTCGGGCTGCAAGGCGGTCACGAACGTGCAGATCATCCTCGACGACTCGCTGTCGATGCGGCGCACGGACCCCCAGAACCTGCGGCGCCAGGCGATCGAGCTGCTCATCACCAAGCCGCGCAACGAGGGCAAGGTCATCGGCGTCTACGAGTTCGGCTCGTCGGGCGCGCAGGTGCTGCCGGCGCAGGCGATCATCCCGCGCGGCGTCGCCGGCTCGAACATCGCGGCGATGATCGACAAGCTCGAGGGCTCGATCCTCGGCGACAACGGCGGGACGAACTACAACATCGGGTTCAAGGGCGCCGCGGACGACAACCCCGCCGCTCAGGCGCGCATCTTCATCACCGACGGCGGGCATCGCGGGTCGCCGTACCTCGACCTGCACCGCGGCGGCGTGCCGACGTTCACCGTCGGCCTCGGCGCCGCCTCGAACCGGGGCGTGTTCAAGTCGCGCCTCGACCGGATCGCCGCCGAGACGAAGGGCAGGTCGTTCACCGGCGTCAGCGTCGACGACGTCATCCGCGTCGTGAACTCGATCGACTCCGGCCTGAACTGCGACGTCGACATCGACACCGACGAGGACACGCTGACGCTCGAGGACCCGGTCGACGAGCAGGTCGTCCCGCTCGTCGTCAACGCGCGCACGTGCGACGTCGAGGTCAACTGGGGCGACCAGGACGAGAACGTCGAGCCGGAGGAGATCGCGTTCATCTCCGAGGGCCGCATCGTCGGGCGCGCGTCGGGCAAGCGGCTGCGGTCGGTCGTCCGGCGGCCGGGACGGACGTTCAGCATCGGCGGCGTGCGCGTGAAGGGTCAGAAGCGCGGCGGCCGGTTCGGGCTGCGCCTGTCCGGCATGCCGGCCAGCAAGCTGCGCATCCGCTACAAGGTGACCAAGGTCGACGGCAAGGCCGCGAAGGTGACGTCGCAGATCACGCAGTCGCGGCGGCGGCAGATCGAGCAGGGCCGCAGGAGGCGCTCCTAGTGCTGCTGCGGGCGGTCCTCGCGCTCGTCGCGCTCCTGCTGTGCGCGCCCGTCGCCGCGTCGGCGGCGGACGTCGCCACGGGCTCGTACACCGGCGGCGGGACGGGCGAGGAGCCCGGCCTGGCGTTCGTGTTCGTCGAGCCCGACGCGACCACGTACCAGGCGGTCTTCACCGTGCGCGCGCCGTGCGAGGCGTACGAGCTGCCGGTCGTCGCGCGGATCGCGATCCCCAAGACGCAGCTCGCGCCCGACGGCACCTCGACCGTCACGCGGCAGATCACCGGCACCGCACAGGGCCCCGACGGTCAGACCGCCAACGAGCAGGGCGAGGTCACGTTCTCGCTGCAGCTCGGCGAGGACGGCACGGGCGCCGGCACCGCGCGGCTGCGCTCGACGTTCACCGACCAGGCCACCGGCGCCGTCGTCGCCCAGTGCGACACCGGCGAGCAGGCGTTCCGCGTCGCGGTGCTCCCCAGCCTCGTGACGAAGAAGCGCGCGCCCGCCCCGCGGCGCTCGATCGACTTCCTCGGCGCGGTCGGCGTCCAGCCGCTCGTCGCGTCGATGAGCGGCGGCGACATCGAGTCGATGACCGTCCTGTACCGGTCGGGCTGCCAGCGCCGAGCGACCGGCAGCGCGATCAGCCGCATCGTCGCGGTGCCGCGGCTGGACCTCAAGCGCGGCGTGCTCGCCTTCCGGGCGCGCGGTTTCAACCGGCTCTTCACGTCGACCGGCGAGGAGCTCGTCCGCTTCGAGATCCGCGCGAGCTTCGTGCGAGGCGGGATCCTCACCGGCACGATCCGCTACCGAGGCGTCCTCCGAGGCTTCGACGGCGAGGTCGTATCGCGCTGCGACAGCGGCCCCCTGTCGTTCACGGCCGTCCCCGCGGACTAGAGGCGGAGCGGCCTACGCGGTCGCCGCGCCGGCCGCTCGGCCCGCGCTGCGGCCGCTGAAGATGCACCCGCCGAGGAACGTCCCCTCGAGCGCGCGGTAGCCGTGAACCCCGCCGCCGCCGAACCCGGCTGCCTCGCCCGCGGCGTACACGCCGTCGAGCGGCTCGCCGCCGTCGCGCAGCACCCGCCCGTCGAGGTCGGTCTCGATCCCGCCGAGGGTCTTGCGCGTGAGGATGTGCAGGCGCACCGCGATGAGCGGGCCTGCCTTCGGGTCGAGGATCCGGTGCGGTGCCGCGACGCGGATGAACTTGTCGGTGAAGAAGTGCCTCGCCGCCGCGGTCGCCGTCACCTGCGGGTCCTTGCCCAGGCCGGTCGCCACCTGCCGGTCGCGCGCCGTGATCTGCGCCTCGATCTGCGCGGCGTCGAGCATCGGGTCGCCGCCTACGAGCTGGTTCATCTTCCCGACGAGCTCGCGGATCGTCGTGGCGGTGACGAAGTCCTCGCCCTTCTCGACGAACTTCCGGACCGCCTCGGGCGCGCCCGGCTTGACCCGGCTGAGCAGAAGCTTCCAGTCCTTGTCGGTGAGGTCGGGGTTCTGCTCGGAGCCCGACAGCGCGAACTCCTTCTCGATGATCTTCTCGTTGAGCACGAACCACGAGTGCTGGTGGCCCTTGCGCGTGATGTGCTCGACCGAGCCCAGCGCGTCGAAGCCGGGGAACAGCGGCGCCGGGAGCCGCTCGCCCTCGGCGTCGAACCACATCGACGACGGGCCGGGCAGGATCCGGATGCCGTGGTGGCTCCAGATCGGGTCGTAGTTCTTGACGCCCTCGGGGTAGTGCCACATGCGGTCGGCGCCGATGACGCGACCGCCCGCGTCCTGGGTGATCTCGATCATGTGCCCGTCGACGTGGTCGGGCACCCCGGAGAGCATGTGGTCGGGAAGCGCCCCAGCGCGCTCGGGCCAGTTGCGGCGGACGATCTCGTGGTTGCCGCCGATCCCGCCGCTCGTGACGACGACGGCCTGCGCAGTGAGGTCGAAGGCGTCGACGACCTCGCGGCTCGACTTCGCGCCGCGCACGCACGGATCGAGCGCGAGGATCTCGCCCGTCACGCCGTCGACCGCGCCGCCGCTCGACGACAGCCCGGTCACGCGGTGGCGGAAGCGCAGCTGCACGCGACCGGCGGCGACGTGCTCGCGCACGCGGCGCTCGAACGGCGCGACGATGCCCGGGCCGGTCCCCCACGTGATGTGGAAGCGCGGCACCGAGTTGCCGTGCGCGATGCCGGTGTAGCCGCCGCGCTCGGGCCACTGGACGAACGGGAACCAGCGCACGCCCTGCTCGTGCAGCCACGCGCGCTTCTCGCCCGCCGCGAACGCGACGTACGCCTCGGCCCACTTGCGCGGCCAGTGGTCCTCGGGGCGGTCGAACGCCGCCGAGCCCATCCAGTCGTCGAGCGCGAGCTCGTAGGAGTCCTTGACGCGCAGCCGGCGCTGCTCGGGCGAGTTGATGAGCATCAGCCCGCCGAACGACCAGAACGCCTGGCCGCCGAGCGACGCCTCGGGCTCCTGGTCGAGCAGGATCACGCGCCGGCCCAGGTCGGCGATCTCGGCGGTCGCGACCAAACCCGCGAGTCCGCCGCCCACCACGATCACGTCGGTGTCGAGAGCCATGCCGGCGGACCCTAGTCGTCTCGGTCAGCGCGCGCTCCTGCAAGTGCCAGACGCGCGGTATCGTCAGAGCGCATGCCGCCGCGCGTGCGTTTCTCGCCGTCCCCGACAGGTCCCTTCCACGTTGGCGGGGCCCGGAGCGCGCTGTTCAACTGGATGTTCGCGCGGCGCGAGGGCGGGGCGTTCCTGCTGCGCAACGAGGACACCGACCCGGTCCGCAGCGAGGCCCGCTGGCTCGAGGGGATCCTCGACGGCATGCGCTGGCTCGGGATGGACTGGGACGAGGAGATCGTCCACCAGTCCGAGCGCCGCGAGGC
>CADCVT010000086.1 GCA_902806215.1 uncultured Solirubrobacteraceae bacterium
CGCGCTCGCGCAGCAGGGCCGTCGCGACGAAGTAGACCGCGGACTTGCCCCAGCCGGTCCGCTGGACGCAGAGCACGCGCGCGCGATCGTCGACGAGGTCGAGGATCGCCTCCTGCTGGTGCTCGCGGAACGTGGCGTCCGGATCGCCGGTCAGGCGGCGGAGGTGGTCGATGGGCGCGGCGGTCGTCGTCATAGGGACGTCTGAGGTGAGGGAACGACGATCCTCGCCCCCTCCACCGGGGAGAGCCTTCGCGCCAAGTTGGCTCTAGCTGACCTTCAGCCGCTCTTGCTCGCGCGGGACCGGCGCCTCGCTGCCCGGGAGCGCGTCACCGAGCGCTGACAGCTGCTTGGCGACCGCGGCGAGCTGCTCCTCGAGCGCGCCGAGGCGGGTGACGATCTCGCTCGCGGCGGACAGGCCGCCGAGGCGCTCGTCGAGCCGGTCGACGCCGTCCTCGATGCCCTCGAGGCGCTGGGAGACCGACCGCACACGCCGCGTCAGCCGCTCGATGTCAGCGGCAGACGGGATGTTGAGGGCGCTGAACGCGACCTCCTGGGCCTGGACGGCCTTCTCGCGCGCCTCGAACGCGCGGGAGATCGCTCCGGTCACGAGCGGGTTCTCGAGCAGGTCCTGGGCGAGCTTGCCGAGGGCCTCTTCGCCACCGCTCTGGAGGCGGTCGCGCAGTCCTTTGCTGTCGTCGGTCATCGCGTCGCCGACAGTAGCGCTACGCCCCCTCAAACGCCGGATCTAACCCTCGAGTCGAGGGTGATGCTGCGCGAATGCGCAACGGACTGTGCAAGAACACCGCATGTCGGCGCGTCCTACGGCGTTAGGTGGGTAGGTTGCCGATCGCTGTACGCAGGGTTCCAAGGGAGAGATTCGACGGGTCATGAAGACGCGCAAACTGCTGATCGCGCTTGTCACAGCCGGCATTGCCACGGCCGGCTTCGGCGCGGCCGTCTTTCCGGCCAACGCGGAGCCGCGCACGTTCGTGGTGAAGACCGCCACGGGCCAGACGGTCACCGTGACCGTCGATCTGCCGCCCGGATCGGGCATTCCCGCGTCCTTCCCGGGCGTCAACGGCGTCATCGTCTCGGTCCAGGAGGTCACGCCTCCGCCCGCCGCCGAGACCGGCGTCGAGGTCGAGACCGCCCCGGCACCGGCCCCCGCGCCCGCCCCCGCGCAGGGCAACGAGCCCAAGCCGCAGGGCGGCGGCGGCGAGTCCAAGCAGCAGGAGCCCAAGAGCGGCAACGGTGGCGGCGAGCCCAAGGCCTCCAACGGCGGCGGCCAGCAGAAGACCACCGGCCGCACGAAGCGCAACGAGGCCGGCGACCTGATCCCCGACGCGCTCGCGGGCGAGATGCTCGACGAGGACGACGAGCGCGAGCAGGGCGAGAAGCGCCGCGGCACCCGCCTGCGCGAGCCCGGCGGCGCGCCCGCCATCGGCAACCCCACCCTCTCGGTCGCCACCCCCGGCGCCGCCCCGATCGGCGTCCCGAACTTCTTCATCGAGAAGTTCCGCATCCCGCCGTTCCTCCTGTCGATCTACCAGGCGGCCGGCATCGAGTACGGCGTCCGCTGGGAGGTCCTCGCGGCCATCAACGAGGTCGAGACCGACTACGGCCGCAACCTCAACGTCTCCTCCGCGGGCGCCCTCGGGTGGATGCAGTTCATGCCCGCCACGTGGAAGGCCTACGGCGTCGACGCCAACGGCGACAAGAAGAAGGACCCGTACAACCCCGTCGACGCGATCTTCGCCGCCGCCCGGTACCTCAAGGCCGCCGGCGCCGACGAGGACCTGCGCCGCGCGATCTTCGCCTACAACCACGCCGACTGGTACGTCGACATGGTCCTCATGCGCGCCCGCCTCATCGGCGGCCTGCCCGCGAACCTCGTCGGGTCGCTCACCGGCCTGACCCAGGGCATGTTCCCGGTCTACGCGAAGGCCCGCTACGCCGACGACCTCTCCGAGAACGAGGCGACCAAGCGCGTCCGCAAGGGCTCCAACGCCGCGCTCCCCGTCGAGGCCGACACGTCGCGCCGCGGCATCAACATCTACGCCAAGCCCGGCAGCCCGGTCATCGCGACGCAGGACGGCCGCGTCGTCAAGGTCGGCAACTCCAAGCGCCTGGGCCGCTTCATCAAGGTCCGCGACGTGTACGGCAACACGTACACGTACGGCAAGCTCGGGACGCTGGCCAAGCAGCACGCGGTGCCGAAGCAGAAGGCCGTCTCGCGGGCGTCGATCCGCAAGGAGCTCAAGCTCCCCAAGCGCGACCCGAAGCCCACGCAGGCCGCGTCCGCCGGCAAGCAGCGGGGCACGGCCCCGTCGCCCGAGAGCTCCAAGCGCGACGTCGCCAAGGCGCCCGAGCGTCTGCCGCTCGTCGAGAAGGAGCGCCTCTTCGCCGCGCCGAAGCGCCCCGCCGCCTGGAAGGCCGGCGGCAAGCAGCAGCTGCTCGGCGAGGGCATCCTCACCGGCTCGACCACGCTGAAGAGCTTCTTCGTCAAGGACTTCGGGCTCGACAAGGAGGACGTCGTCCTCAAGGAGCTCAAGGTCGGCTCGAAGGTCGTCGGCGGCACGATCCTCGGCCGCATCGGCCGCGTGTCCTCCGAGGCCACGCCGCACGTGCTGTTCGAGATCCGCCCGGCCGGCCGGGGCGCCCCGCGCATCGACCCGAAGCCGATCCTCGACGGCTGGAAGCTCCTCGAGACCACCGCGATCTACCGCGCCAAGGGCAAGAACCCGTTCTTCGGCCGCGACGCGCGCACGCCGACGATCGGCCAGATCCTGCTCATGGGCAAGAGCGAGCTCGAGAACCGCGTGCTGCGCAACCCGCGCATCGAGATCTACAGCTGCGGCCGCCGTGACATCCGCGGCTCGGGGATCGACCGCCGCGTGCTCGCGTCGCTCGAGTTCCTCGCCGCCAACGGCCTGCGGCCGACGGTGACGTCGCTCAAGTGCGGCCACGGGTTCTTCACCGCGAGCGGCAACGTGTCGCACCACTCGTCCGGCAACGCGGTCGACATCGCGCGCATCAACGGCACGCCGATCCTCGGCCACCAGGGCAAGGGGTCGATCACCGACATCGCGGTCCGGCGCCTGCTCACCCTCCAGGGGACGATGAAGCCCGCGCAGATCATCACCCTCATGAAGTACGAGGGCCAGGACAACACGTTCGCGATGAGCGACCACCACGACCACATCCACCTCGGGTTCCAGCCGATGTTCGACGCGAACTCGAAGCTCGGCCGCCAGCTCAACGCGGTGCTCAAGCCGGGCCAGTGGATCAAGCTCATCGACCGACTCGGTGACATCGACAACCCGACGGTGCGGGTCAAGCCGTCGAAGTACGCGATCACCGTGCAGCCCGACCGGGCCAGCAGCAGCCATCGAGGCGAGTAGCGCTCCGCTCTTCCGGTTCGTCCAGTTCGAGTTCCCCTGGGAGCTCGGACCGGAGCCGGGGCGCTACGTCCTGCGCGACCACGCCTCGGAGGCGGAGCTGCGCGTCTTCGTGCTCGCCGTCCTCGCGGCGGAGGAGCGCCGGAGCTTCCTGCGCAGCAAGAAGCGCGCCCGCAAGGCCGAGCCCTCCCCCGAGCCCACGATGGTCCCGACGGCCCGCGCGACGGTGATCCGCGGGGTCCCGGTCTCCGAGCTCGAGGCCAAGTCGTGGATGGCCGTCGCCGGCGAGCACGTCGAGACCGAGCTCGCGGTCGTCAACCGGATCCTGCATCTGCACCGCGTCTCGGTCGCCGATCCCTACGTGCGCGAGACGTCGCTCGACCAGGCGATGGTCGTCCGCGTCGGCTACGGCATCGGCGAGCAGGTCGCCGACGGCAAGTGGACCGAGGCGGTCGAGCCGCCCGCCCCGACCGGGAGGATGCGGCGAGAGGCCGTCCTGCGGCCCCAGGAGCGCCTCGCGGCCCTCCTCGGGGGAAAGGACGCCGCCCTGGCCTGCGAGGAGCTGACGCTGCGCGCTCGCGCCGACCTGGACGCGGGCCGCCTGCGCGAGGCCGCGATCCAGCTGCGCGTCGCGCTCGACGCCGCGGTCGCCGAGCTCGAGCCGTGGAAGGAGCGCCGCGACCTCGCCGAACGCATCGACGAGCTCAGCCGGTCACGCACGACGGTCGCCGCCGCCGCCGACCAGGCGCTGCGGGCCGGCCTGACCACCGAGGCCGCCGCCGACGTCGAGCGCGTCCTCGGCCGGATCGAGGCCGCCCTGCGCGCACGCACCGCCGGCGGCATCTAGACCCGTCTGGACGTTCGGTCGATCCGCCGTCAAGCGGGATCGGGGGCAACCGAACAGAGGGTCAGGCGAGACAGGGAGTCACGCCAAGGACAAACACCCCCGGATCTCTCAAGGAGGAGTAGATCAATGTCCCTTCGCATCCAGAACAACGTCAACGCCTTCCAGGCGCACCGTCGCCTCGTGGACAGCTCGGCGAACATGAGCAAGTCGATGGAGCGTCTCTCCAGCGGCTTCCGCATCAACCGTGGTGGCGACGACGCTGCCGGCCTCGGCATCTCCGAGCGCATGCGTGCCCAGGCCCGCGGCCTCGGTCAGGCTCAGCGGAACATCCAGGACGGCATCTCGCTGGTCAACACCGCTGAGGGCAACCTCAACGAGGTCCACGCGATGCTGCAGCGCGTCCGCGAGCTCGCGGTCCAGTACAAGAGCGGCACCCTGGGCGCCAACGATCGCACCGCGATCCAGTCCGAGGTCAACCAGCTCGCGTCCGAGATCGAGCGCATCGGCAGCCAGTCGCAGTTCAACTCGATCAAGCTGCTCGACAACACGAACGCCATCACGTTCCAGGTCGGCTCGAACGACTCGGACCGCATCGCCGTCAACATGATCAGCCTGACCGGCTCGAGCGGCGTGGGCACCAACTACGCGCAGCTCTCCACGACGGCGCTCGGCGTGTCGGACCTCGAGGAGATCGACACGGCGATCAACAACGTCGCGTCCTTCCGGGCGACCCTCGGCGCGGTCTCGAACCGCCTCGAGCACAGCCTCCAGGCCGCCGGCGCCTACCAGGAGAACCTGGTCGCCGCCGAGTCGCGCATCCGCGACGTGGACATGGCGCAGGAGATGGTCAAGTACACGAAGTTCTCGATCCTCGCGCAGGCCGGCCAGGCGATGCTCGCCCAGGCCAACCAGGCCCCGCAGTCGGTCCTTCAGCTCCTGCAGTAATCGCTGAATTCGCCCAGGGGCGAATTCAGTTGGAGGAATCGCCCCAGGGGGCGATTCCTCCGGCGGGTGGGCGGTCTCCTCGGAGGCCGCCTTCCTTCGTTAAACGGCCGCGACGAGCGCTTCGAGCTCGTCGACGACGTCGCCCGAGAGCTTCATCGTCGCGCGCGCGTCGAACGGCGTCTCGCCCTGGGTGACGATCGCCACCGCGCCGCCGGCCTGACGCGTCAGCGCCGGCAGTTGCGCGATCGGATAGACCTCGAGCGAGGAGCCGACGCACAGCAGGACGTCGGCGCCGGCGGCCAGCGAGAACGCGCGCTCCAGCGCGCCCTCGGGCAGGAACTCGCCGAACAGCACGACGTCGGGCTTGAGCGGCTCGCCGCAGTCGCAGCGCGGCACGCCCTCCGGGTCGGCGGCCAGCCGCGCGCGCACGTCGTCGATCGCGTACTGCGACCCGTCTCGCAGGCACGACGAGTGGTCGATCGTCCCGTGGACCTCGACGAGCTCCTTCGAGCCCGCCATGCGGTGCAGCCGGTCGATGTTCTGCGTGACGACGGCGTCGAGCAGCCCGCGCTCCTCGAGCGTCGCCAGCGCGCGGTGCGCGCCGTTGGGCACCTTGTCCTCGAGCGTCTGGAACCGGTCGCCGTAGAAGCGCCAGAACACCTTCGGATCGCGACGGAACGCGTCGATGTGCGCGACCTCCATCGGGTTGACGTTCTCCCACAGGCCGGTTCCGGCCGAGCGGAAGTCGGGGATCCCGGACGGCACCGAGACCCCCGCGCCCGTGAGCGCCACGACACTCGTCGCGTCGCGGATGAGCGACGCGAGTGATGCGATGGTTTCGTCCTCCGGTCCTCGCAAGCTCGGACCTTCGGCCGACGTTACTTGCCCTGCCATCGTGGAGTCCTCTTGCCGAGGAAGGCGCCGATGCCCTCCTTCGCGTCCTCGGACCCGAAGTCGGCGATGAAGCCGTCCTTCTCCGCCTCGATGCCGGCGTCGAGGTCGCCCTTGGCCGAGACGGTCTTGATCTGCTCGATCGCGATCGGCGCCTGGGCGCCCATCTTGCGCGCCCAAGAGACCGCGGTGTCGATGAGCTCGTGGTCGGGGACGAGCGCGTTGATCAGGCCCCACTCGAACGCCTCGACCGACAGGATCGCGTCTCCTGTCAAGTTCATCTCGAGCGCGCGGGCCTCGCCGATCAGCCGCGCCAGGCGCTGCGTGCCGCCGAAGCCCGGGATGATGCCCAGGTTGATCTCGGGCTGGCCGAACAGCGCGCTGTCGGCGCCGATGCGGAAGTCGCACGCCATCGCCAGCTCGCAGCCGCCGCCGAACGCCAGCGCGTTGACCGCGGCGATCGTGACCGTCCGCGACGTCTCCATGTCGCGCAGCAGCGCGTGCATGTCGTCGAGCAGCTGGCGGCCGCCGGCCTCGTCCATCTTCGTGAACGCCTTGATGTCCGCGCCGGCGCAGAACAGCAGCGGGTTCGCCGAGGCGATGATCAGCGCGGGGATCTTCCCGCCGACCTTGCCCCACACGTCCTTGAGGCCCTGGAGGACCTCGGGCGAGAGCGAGTTCGCCGGCGGGTTGTTCAGCCAGGCGATCGCGTAGCCGTCGCGCGTCTCGAGCTGGACCGGGCCCTCGGAGCCCTCGTCCGGCCGCGGCCACGGGAAGAAGCCCTGGCCGGTCTTCTGGCCGAGGCGGCCCTGCCCGACGAGGCGCTGGAGGATCTCCGGCGCGGCGAAGCGGTCACCGTGCTGCTCCTCGGCGTTCTCGAGCTTCTCGAGGATCGTGTCGAGGCCTTCGATGTCGGCCTTCATGAGCGGCGGGAGGATCCCGCGGCGCGGGTCCATGCCGGCGCCGGCCATCATGCCGAGGTCGATGGCGCGCGTCGACGCGACGCCCTCCTCGAGCACGAGGCACGCCTCGACGATCGCCTTGAGCGACATGAGGTCGGGCAGCTCGGCCGGCGGGGCGGAGTCGCCCGGGATCTGGGGCTTGCCCTCCTCGTAGAACCCGCTGTAGCCCGTCTTGGCGCCGAGCTTCTTCTGCGAGACGAGGTCCTGCATCCCCTTGTGGACGTAGAAGCGGTCGCCGAGCTCGGCCTCGAGGTGCTCGGCGACGTGCAGCACGGTGTCGAGGCCGAGCAGGTCGACGAGGAAGAACGGGCCCATCGGGGCGAGGTTCGCGCCCTGGATCTGCTTGTCGACCTCGACGATGTCGAGCCCCTGCTCCTCCTGCGCGCGCCAGACCTCCGACACGCTCGAGTTGAGGATGCGGTTCACGACGAAGCCGGCCTCCTCCTCGCAGATGATCGGCTGCTTGCGGATCGCCTGGGCGAAGTTGACGGCGGCGCGCGTCGTCTCGGAGTCGGTGTGCGTGCCGAGGACGATCTCGAGCAACGGCATCATCGACGCCGGGTAGAAGAAGTGGAAGCCGACGACCTTCTCGGGGCGACGGGTCGCGGGCTCGGCGATCTGCGAGATCGACAGCGACGACGTGTTCGAGCTGAGGATCGCGTGGCCGGGCGTGACCGCGTCGAGCTCGGCGAAGACCGCCTGCTTGATCTCCATCCGCTCGGGCACGGCCTCGATGACGAAGTCGACGTCGCCGAACCCGTCGTACGACGTGGTGCCCTCGATGAGGCCGAGCGTGTAGGCGACCTGCTCGCGCCCCTGCTCCTCGGTGATCTTCTCCTTCTTCACCAGGCGGGCGACCTGCTTCTCGGTCACCTCCCGGGCCTTCTCGAGACCGACGTCGACGAACTTCTGATCGACGTCCTTGAGGATCACGGGGATGTCAGCCGCGGCGATGACCTGGGCGATCTCGCCGCCCATCGTCCCGGCACCGACGACGGCAGCCTTGAACACGAACATGGCGGGAGAACCTAGCGTTCAGCTACTGGGACGCCGTCGCGCTCGAGCTCGAGGTCGCCGCGCAGCTCGCGCCGAAAGCGGCTCAGCGTCCGGCGCAGCATGTCGCTCATCGCCCGGCGGATGAACAGGCTGCTCAGCGCGGCCCCCACGGCGTTCATGTTCTTCACGCGGAACTCGAGCTCGACGGTGATCTCGGACGTGCCCTCGGGCTTCGGCGTGAAGGTGACCGTCTGGGCCCCGACGATCTGCTCGTCCTCGACGCTCAGGGTCTGACCGGAGCGGACCTCGTAGCGCTCGACGAGCTCCTCCACGAGGCCGCGGCCGTCGGGCGTCGACGCCCAGCGGACCTTGGCGCCGACGCGCGGCCAGTCGCCCTCGACGCGCTCGACGTGGTGCAGCCCGTCGACGAACGCCGCCCAGCGGCGCGTGTCGTACCAGAGCGCCTCGGCGGCGCCCACCCGCGCGGGAAGGTCGATCGAGGCCTTGGCCTTCATCTACGGGAGTATCTCGGTCCGGATCAGCTCGACCGACCGTGCGACCGCGTCGAGGTAGGGCGCGATCTCGCCGGTCATCCGCTCGAGCTCGGCCTCGCCGTCCTCGGTCAGGCGGTAGAAGCGGCGGGACCGGCGCTCGGGGTGCTCCCACTCCCCCGCGATCAGCCCGCGGGCCTCCAGCGACCGCAGGAGCGGGTACATCGTGTTCGGGTTGACCGCGACGAGCCCGCCGGTCACCCCCGAGACGCGCTCCATGAGCTGGTTGCCGTACGACGGCCCGCCGCCGAGGAAGTGCAGGACGAGCAGGGGAAGCAGGCCCCGGCGGCGCAGCTCGCCGACGAGCGGGTCGTTCTTGGACGGCGCGACGGCGCCCGCCGCCGCGCGCGCGGCGTCGAGCGGCGCGGCCTCGGCGACGGCCTGCTCGGTCTCCTTGGCTCGGCGGGGCAACCCGATGCTCAGGCTACCCGTAGATCGCCCCGCCGACCGGCGTCACTTCTCGACTTCGAACGCGCCCCGCATCCACGGGTGGATGCGGCAGAAGTAGGCGTACTTGCCCGCCTTGAGCTCCTTCGGCGTCTCCGCGATCGGGTTGGGGTTGCCACCGTCGATGGCGTCGAAGCCGAGCGTCGTCGAGTCCCAGGTCCCGTCCGCGAGCGGGTAGTTCGCCACGTACGGTCCGTTGCACGGCCACGGGCACGTGGTGACCGTGTGGCGGATCCCCGCGTTCTGGTCCTCGTTGACGAACTTCAGCGACTGCCCCTCCTTGATCCGGGGCGGGGCACCGTCCTCGCCGGCCAGCGTCATGTCGCCGGGCACGTAGAGGAAGTTCGCGATGTTCACGATGCTGGTCGCGCGGCCGGGCGCTCGCTTGACCTCGGGCCGGTCGCAGGACGGCCAGCCCGGGATGCCGCACAGCAGGTCCTGGTGCTTGCCCCACGGGCGGTTCTGGACGCCCTCGACCGGGTCGATGCCGACCTGGACCTTCTTGCGCTCGCGCCGCGCCTTGCGGACGAGCTTGCCGCGCTTGGAGATCGACCACTTCACCCGCTTCTTGCCGAGCTTGGTGACGGTGCGCTTCTCCTCCAGGCCGCCGACGAGGTACGGCTTGCAGCGGCCCTTCGGTGGCTGCTGCTCGTCGATGAAGATGCCCTCGTGGACCATCGCCGTGTACCAAGCGTGGTCCTTGTTCTCGTAGGTGCCGGTGATGCGGATCCGGTCGCCCCTGCGGATCGGCGCGCGCCACGCGGGATGGGTGACCTCCATCTGGAAGTCCTCGGAGAACTTCACGTCGTGGCGGAAGAGCGCGTCGCCGCGGTAGAGCGTCGTCCCGCCCTGCGGGCCTCTGCCGTCGTTGGGACAGGGGTGCTCCTTGGGCCCGAGGTTCTCCATGTCGACGTGGGTCCCGCCCGGGTGCAGGTGGCCGCCGGTGCCGATCATCGTGCCCTCGACGGTCGAGACCCACTCGACCGGCTTCGTGTCCTTGCCCTCGAGCCACGTGCCGTCGCCGTCGGGCTGGCGCGGGACGTCGAACGTGCGGCCGAACAGCACGCCGCTGATGTCGTGGTAGGGCCGGTCGCCCTTCTTGCTGAGCTCGGCCTTCGTGCCGTGGACGAAGGTGACGTCGAGGACGATCCACACGTTGAGCGGCTGGCTCGTCTTGTTGTGGAGCATGTAGATCATGAGCTGCGGACCGGCCGCGCCGATGTACTGCCCGTACTGCGGGCCCTTCGGGTCGGCGGCGGAGCGCTCGGAGAAGTCCGCCTTGGTCTCCTCGTCGCCGTTGCCGAAGATCCACTCGCTGTTGCCCTTCGTGTAGTTGTCCTCCTTGTTGCCGGGGTCCAGCGCGAACCAGTGCGCGTGGTGGATGTGCGCCTCCTGGTGGCCGGGCTCGGTCAAGTTCTGCACGCGGCGCATCCCCGGCTCGACGGAGACGATGTAGCCGTCGCGGACCGGGAGGTCGATGTCCACGCGGTTGGCGTCGTGGCCCGCCGGGACGACGTACGGGCCGAAGTAGAACTTCAGATTCTCCTTCGTGCCCGCCGGCTTGGGCTTGAAGCGCTCGGTCTTCTCCGGGATCGCCTCCTGCGGCTGGCGCGGCGGATCGTCCGCCATGACGGCAGTCGTGAAGACGATGCTCGTTGCGACCGCCGCGCACGCGACCGCCCAGACCCGGACCCTGCTCATACCTGCGCCCCCCTTGCTGGCACGTTCCCGCTAGCCTACCGCTGATGAACGGTCGGGTACAGCGCGGGCGGTGGAGGGTCGCCGCGAGCGTCTGCCTGCTCGCCGTCAGCATTCCGGCCGCGGCATGGGCCGAGGAGCGCATCGACGCGTCGCCGTCGAACCGCTACTCGACGCCGTCGATCGAGATCGACCAGGGCGAGAAGGTCATGTTCCGCAACGGCGACGTCGCCACGCACGACGTGACCGCCGAGCAGAAGGGACCGGACGGCAAGCCGTTGTTCGCGTCGCCGCTGATCGAGCGCGGCGAGGAGGCCGAGGTCAAGCTCGCCGACACGCTCGCGACCGGGCAGTACGGCTTCTTCTGCTCCGTGCACCCGCAGATGAAGGGCACGATCAAGGTCAACGGCAACGGGACGCCGAAGCCGCGCGACGGGGCGGCCGCGCCCGGTGCGGGTGACGGCTCGACGCCGGGGGCGGCGGCGGACGACACCGATCCCGTCGTCGGCGTGAGGATCCTCTCGAGCGCGATGCGCGCGACCCGCTCGGCGGGCGTCCTGAAGGTCAGTGTGAGCGTGGACGAGGCCGCGGCGGTCACGCTGCGCGCGGTCGCGCGGCCGAAGGCCGGCGGGCCGCTCGTCACCATCGCCACCGGCCGTCTTGCGATGGACGGGGCGGGCAAGCGCAAGGTCGAGGCGCTGCTGACGAAGGCCGGGCGGCGGGCGCTGCGCGGGCGCAAGCGGCTGGCGGTCGTCGTCACGGCGAAGGCCGTCGACGAGGCCGGCAACGTCGGCGAAGAGGCCCACGGCCGCACGCTCGGCGTCAAGCGCGGCAAGCGCTGACGCGCCAACAGCCCGGGTCACCGTAAGGAACGGCGGGGTCGCCGCTCTCAGGGACGTCAACTCCCCCTGAGAAGGAACTCCGGATGTCCCCCACCCACGTCTCTCACGCCGTCTCGACGCCCCCCGCCGCCCGCGGGCTGCTCGCCTTCATGGAGGAGCGGGGGCTCAGCGGGCACTCGTTCCGCGTGTGCCACCTGACGGCGGCGGTGTGCCGGCGCATGGGCGTCAGCTCGCGGCCGACCGAGGTCATCACGACGGCCGCGCTCCTGCACGACGTCGGCAAGCTCGCGATCCCGTCGTCGATCCTCGACCAGCCCGGCCGCCTCTCCGAGCGCGACTGGGAGCTCGTCCGCGACCACGCGGTCATCGGCGAGCGCACGCTGCGGCTCATCCGCGGGCTCGAGGCGACCGCGCCTCTCGTACGTCACTCGCACGAGCGCGTCGACGGCTTCGGGTACCCCGACGGCCTCGTCGGATCGCTCATCCCGCTGGGCTCGCGGATCATCAGCGCCTGCGACACCTGGGACGCGATGACCTCGGACCGCCCCTACCGCACGGCCATGTCGCGCGAGGCGGCCCTCGACGCCCTGATCGCGTCCGCGGGCGCGCAGCTCGACGTCGACGTCGTCGCCGCCCTCGTGACCGTGCTCACCCGGGAGAGCGTGTCCTGAGCGCCGACCCGGTATCCGCCGCGAACGCGGGGCTGCCTCCGCCCATGCGGGAGGTCCTCGTCCTCAGGGAGGTCGAGCGGATGACCGACGACGAGATCGGTGCGCTGATCGGCGAGGCCGCCGACCACGTGCGGATGCTGTTCCTCCGCGCGGCCGCCGCACTCGGCCGCGCGCTCGGCTGCTCGCCCTCCGCGGCGCTCGACGCGTACCGCCGATGGCCGCTGGCGACCGCGCCGATGTCGGATGCGCATGCGCTTGCCGTCGCTCAGCAACGTCTGGCGTGAGAGACCCTTCAGTGACGGCCGATGACTGCCGATCGGTTGTGGGTGGCGCCCGACGCACAGTTCTCCTCGCTCTACGACGAGCACGCCGACCGGATCTACACCTACTGCCTGCGCCTGACCGCGTCGAAGGACGACGCCGCCGACGCGCTCCAGGAGGCCTTCACCGGGCTCTACGCGCGCCTGCTCGACGGCGCCGAGATCGAGC
>CADCVT010000087.1 GCA_902806215.1 uncultured Solirubrobacteraceae bacterium
GCTCGTGGAACAGGCGGGCGAGCGTGCGGTGCACGATCGTCGCGCCGACCTGCGACTTGATGTCGTCGCCGACGATCGGCAGGCCGGCCTTCTTGAAGCGCTCGTTCCAGTAGTTCTCGCGGGCGATGAACACCGGGATGCAGTTCACGAAGCCGCAGCCGGCCTCGAGGACCTGCTCGACGTACCACTTCGTGGCCTGCTCGGACCCGACCGGGAGGTAGGAGACGACGACGTCGGTCTTCGTGTCCTTGAGGATCTTGACGATGTCGGCGGTCTCGCCGGGCGCCTTCGTGATCTTCTCCTTGAGGTACTTGCCGAGGCCGTCGTGGGTCATCCCGCGATGGACCTTGACGCCGAGCTTCTCGGGGACGTCGGCGAACTTGATCGTGTTGTTCTGGCCCGACCAGATCGCCTGGCCGAGGTCCTTGCCGACCTTGTCCGCGTCGATGTCGAAGGCGGCCGTGAACTCGATGTCCTTGACGTGGTAGCCGCCGAGGTCGACGTGCATCAGGCCGGGGACGTCCTCGGTGCCGGACGCGTCCTTGTAGTGGTGGACGCCCTGCACGAACGAGTTCGCGCAGTTGCCGACGCCGATGATGGCGACGCGCACCTTGTCCGTCTGTCGGCCGTTCGGACTCTGCCCGTTGGCCCCGTTCGTTCCGTTGCTGGTCATGTTCTCCCTTTGAAAGTCTCGTGCCATGAACCCCGAGCCGGGGTTGCCGTTACGCGTCGCGCAGTTGGGCGCGCACGTGGAAGATGCGCTGGAAGACCGTGACGATGCTCAGCACGGCCAGCACGTAGACGGCCGGCTCGAGCAGCTCGAAGTCGCCCAGCCCCGCACCCTTGGCGAAGAGCAACCCGATCGAGAGGATGATGACCCGGATCGCACGCGGCGCGATCCCGACATCGCCCTTCACGCCGAGTGCTTCGGCTCTCGCACGAGTGTACGAGACCATCACCGAGGCCAGGACGGCGATGACCGTGGCGGCCACCGCGAAGTCGTCGCCGGCCTCCGCGAACTGCGCCGCGACGGCAGCGAGGACGACGCCCTCGGAGACGCGGTCGAGCGTCGAGTCGAGGAACGCACCGAAGGCGGTGCCCTTGCCCGACATGCGCGAGTAGCGCCCGTCGAGCGTGTCCATGATCGAGCCGACGATGAACGCCACGCCGCCGAGGAAGTACTCGTCCTGGTAGACGAGCACGGCGGCGAGCACGTTGAGCGCGAGGCCGGTGAGCGAGATCGCGTTCGGCGTCAGGCGCGACTCGATGAGCCGGCTGCGAGCGGCCTCGCGGCGGGCGCCCATGGTGCTCACGTGATCGCGGGACTTGGGGGCCCGAAGTGCCAGACCGCGGGCCTGGTGCGTGCCAGCTCGCGCGCGGCGAGCGCGGCGACCCCGGCGGTGAGGGCGCCGAGGACGGCGTCCATGAGGAAGTGGTTGGCCGTGGCCACGATGACGAACGTCACGAGCACGGGATATGCCCACCAGAGGACCTTCAGAACCCGGTTGGTGACGAGCTTGGCCAGCGACCACCCGATCATCAGCGCGAACGCGACGTGCATCGAGGGCACCGCCGCGTAGGGGTTGAACAGCTCGTTGACCGAGCTGTCGTCCGACACGCCGGCGAAGTCCTGCACGCTGTCGAAGAAGCCCCACTCGGGGAAGAAGCGCGGCGGCGCGGTCGGGTAGACGATGTAGCCGACGAGCGCGATCGCCATCGACACGAGCATCATGTTGCGCACGAAGTAGAAGCTCGGGTTGCGCCACATGTAGATGAAGAAGAGGGCGCCGAGCGTGATGCTCGTCTGGGCGTTGAGGTACAGCCACGACGCGCCGTCGACGATGAAGCCCGAGCCAGAGACCCACGCCTGGATGCTCGGCTCCACGAAGAACCCGAGGGTCTGCTCGAGCGAGATGATCCCGCGCGCGTTGTCGAACGCCGTGCTCGCCGCGGCCGGGTCGTCGGCGATGCCGCGCACCACGCTGTAGGCGTAGTAGGCGAGGTAGAAGAGCATCACCTGGCGGAACGCATCGACCGGCCCGTGTGGCAGCCAGCGGAGGATGTTCTGCAGGGTCTGGGGCATGGGGCAGGTTCGGCAACTCTAACCATCCGCGCACTCCGAATCAGGACGCAAAACACTCGCTAACGCGAAGCGCGTCCGGACCTCCACGGTGCCCGCCGCACGCGACCGGATCGTGGTCCAACCGCCGCGGGCCCTGACGATGCAGCCGTGGCCGCGCACGAACGCCCAGTAGGGGGAGTGGCGCACGCGCACGGTCGTCGTCCCGCGGCGCGCGAAGCGCAGCGTGAACCCCTCGGGCCTCATCGCCGTGAGCCTCGCGGGCGGGCTCGCAAGCGGGCGCGGGTCGCGCACGCGGAAGATCCGCCACCGGCCGCGCCGGGCGACCTCGCGCAGGAACGCCGGGCGCCGCTCGACGAGGGCCTTCTCCTCCTCGCCGCTGCGGTCGAGCGGCACGCCCTCGGGCAGCGCGACGAAGCCGATCGCGTTGTCGCGCAGCCAGCGCTCGTAGCGCTGCGGCGACAGCCGTCCTGGCGCGTAGAAGAGCGCGTTGCGGTCGATGTCGGCCTGGCGCAGCCAGCCGCGCGCGATCGGGACGGCGCGGGCGACGTGCTCGGCCTCGCCGTGGTTCTGGGTGAGCGGGATCTCGACGCGCGCCGGCTGGCGCTCTTTCAGGAACGCGACGAGCGGGCGGTGGTAGCTCGCCGCCGTCGACGGGTCGTCGTGCGCGCGCAGGACGTCGCGCACCGCGGGCTGCAGGACCCAGTACGCGATCGGCAGCGCGAGCACGGCAAGGACGATCCTGCGTCGCGGCCACAGCAGCGCGAACGCGACCGGAGCGGCGAGCATCGTCCCGAGCCGGACGGCGTTCCCGCCGACGGGAGAGTCGACGACGAACGCCCCGAGCACGACGAGCGCATAGAGCGCCGCACCGACCCTGAGCGCCCCGGCCGGAGCCACGACGGCAACGGCGACAGCAGCGACGAACGTCGGCCAGAACGCGCTCGCCACGAACGGGAACGTCCCACCCTCGGGGAACGCGAGAACGAGAAGAGCGGTGGGAACGACGGCCCCGACCACTAAGGCCCAAAACTGACGAGGTGCCTGGCCCCTCCCCAAAACAACTGGGGAGGGGTCTGGCCCCTCCCCAGAAAACGTGGGGAGGGGTCTGACCCCTCCCCAGAACTGGGGATGGGCGGAGATAAAGATCGCTGCTCCTGCGATGGTCAGGAACATCGCTGCGACGGGCGAGGCGAGGGCGGTCGCGACCGCCGCCGTGCCGGCCAGCTTCGTCCGTCCTCGCGCTGCGGCGAGGACCGCCGCGATGCCGAGCGCCGCTCCGAGCGTGAACGGGACGCGGCCGCTCGCGACGCTCGCGAGGATCCCCGGGACGAAGAGGAGGCCGGCGGTGCGCCCGGCCAGCGCCGTGAACGCGGCGGTTGCCGCGATCGCGCTCAGGCCGGCGAGGACACGCTCGCCCAGGAGCGCCCCGAGCGGCGGCGCGAGGATGCTGTAGCCCGGCGTGTGGTGCCCGCCGAACCAGGCGGTGTTGACGAGCGTGAAGCCCTCGCGCGCGAAGAGGTCGCTGCGGAACGAGGCGGCGGCGAGGTCGGCGGAGTGCGGCTCGGCGATCACGTAGGCCAGCGCGCCGAGCGCGGCCAGCCAGACGGGCAGCGCCGCGCTACGCAACCGCCGCGACGATCGTCTCGAACGCGGCCGGGTCGTCCACCCACGGCCAGTGACCGAGCCCGTCGAGCACCGTCACCTCCGCGTCGAGCACCTCGCCGTAGCGGTGCGCGAACTCCACCGGCAGGTACGGGTCGTCGCCGCCCCAGATCACCGTCGACGGCACGTCGCGCAGCGTGGCGAGGTCGCGCCCGGCGTCGGCGAGGTACTCCGGCGGTGCCGAGCGGTAGAGCCGCAGCATCGCGCGCTGCGTGCCGACGTCGAAGTGGTCCGCAGCGCTCGCCCCGATCGCGCCCGGCAGCGCCCGCCGCAGCACGAACGGCGTCATGAAGCCCACGGACATCTCGCCCGCGAACCGCGTGCGCCAGATCCGCGCCCACTTGTGCCAGCGGTAGCCGGGCAGCAGCGGGACCGCGTCGATCACGACGAGCCGCTCGATCCGGTCGGGGTTCGCCGCCGCCCAGGTCAGCGCGGCGCCGCCCCAGTCGTGGACGACGAGGCGCACCCGGTCGATCCCGAGCGCGTCGAGCAGCAGCCCGGGGAACCGGCCGAACCCACCGAGCGTGAAGTCGCCGTCCCCGCGCTTGGACGAGCGCCCGTACCCCGGCAGGTCGGGCGCGATCCCGCCGACGCACTCGAGGAACGGCACCCAGTCGTCCGAGCTCGTCGGCGACCCGTGCATCCACAGGATCGGCGTCCCCTCGCCCTCGGCGCGTCGCACGAACACCGGCCAGGGGACGTCGTGCCAGCCGGGCACCTCGATGATGGTTTCCTCCACGGCGCGGCATGATGACCGACGATGCGCACCCTTCTGCTCGGTGAGGCGCTCGTGGACCTCATCTGCGAGCGCCCCGTCTCCTCCCTCGGCGAGGCCGACGCCTTCGTCCCGCACTTCGGCGGCTCGGTCGCGAACGTCGCCGTCGGCGCCGCGCGGCAGGGCGCGACGGTCGAGCTCGCGGGCGGCGCGGGCGCCGACGCGTGGGGCGCATGGCTGCGCGAGCGGCTCGAGCGCGAGCGCGTCGGCCTCGAGTTCTTCAGCACGATCGACGGCATCGTCACGCCGGTCGCGTTCGTGACCGTCGACACCGACGGCGAGCCCTCCTACGCGATCTACGGCGACTCGATCCAGGCGGCGATCGCGTCGCTCGAGGACCGCATCGTCGAGGCGACGGACGCCTGCGGCGCGCTGTTCCTCACGTCGAACACGCTCGTCGGCGAGGCCGAGCGCGCCATCAGCGCGGCGGCCGGCGAGCGCGCGCTGGCCGAGGGCAAGCCCGTCGTGTTCGACCCGAACCTGCGGCTGCACCGCTGGGAGAGCGCCGGGCGCGCGGCCGCCGAGGCCCGCGAGTACGTCAAGGACGCGTTCCTCGTCAAGCTCAACGCCGAGGAGGCGCGCGTGCTCAGCGGCGAGGACGATCCGCGCGCCGCGGCCGAGGGGTTGCTCGCCGCGGGAGCCAGGCACGTCGTCATCACGCTCGGCGCCGCCGGCGCGATCCTCCGCGGCGGCGGGCTGAAGCTCGACGTCAAGGGCGTCGACGCCGACCCGGTCAGCGCCGTCGGTGCCGGCGACGCGTTCATGGGCGTCGTCCTCGGCCGGCTCTCGGGCACGGACTTCTACCCGCCGGCGATCGCCGCGGCCCTGCCCGACGCGGTGTGCGAGGGCGCCCGCGCGGTCGAGCGCTGGGGCGCCGTGGCGTGAGCCGCCTGGCGCGCATCCGCGCCCGGCTGCGCGAGACCTATGGCCTGCCGGTGAGCCCGCCCCACCGCGCGCCGGTCGACGAGCTCGTCCTCACCGTCCTCTCGCAGTCGACCAACGACCGCAACCGCGACGTCTCGTTCCTCGGCCTGCGCCGCCGTTGGCCCGGCGACGCCGAGGACTCCGCCCGCTTCGACAACAGCGTGAACTGGGAGGCCGTCCGCGCGGCGCTGGTCGCCGAGGTCGAGGACGCGATCCGCCCCGGCGGGCTGTACCGCCAGAAGTCCGTGCGCATCAAGGAGATCCTCGAGGCGATCGGGGATCCGCTCTCGCTCGACCACCTCGAGCGGATGACCGTGCCCGACGCGCAGGCCGAGCTCGCCGCGCTGCCCGGCGTGGGCCGCAAGACCGCGGCGTGCGTGCTGCTGTTCAGCTTCGCCGTGCGCGACATCCCCGTCGACACGCACGTCTCGCGGGTCGGCGGCCGGCTCGAGATCCTCCCGCCGACGAAGAACTTCGTCGCGCTGCACGACGAGATGCTGCGGATCACCCCGCACGGCGCGGAGCTCGAGCTGCACGTGAACCTCCTCCGCCACGGCCGCCGGACCTGTCACGCGCAGCGCCCGTCCTGCACGAGATGCGAGCTGAGGCGCATGTGCCCGAGCCGCCGCGCATGACCCGCCTGCCGACGAAGGTCTGGTACCTCGAGCTCGACGAACTGCGACCGCCGGCACGCGAGCCGGAGGGCCTCGAGATCGTGCACGCGGCCGTGCCGTTCGGCCCGCTCAACCGGTTCTTCTACACGGAGGTGGGCCGCGACTTCGACTGGATCGACCGCGCGGGGTGGGATCGCGCGCGCTGGCAGCACTGGGCCGAGCGCGTGGAGACCTGGGTCGCGTACGCCGACGGCACGCCCGCGGGCTACGCCGAGATCCAGCCGCTCGACGAACGCGCCGAGATCGCGTTCTTCGGCCTGCTCGACCCGTTCCGCGGGCGTGGCATCGGCGGCGCGCTGCTGGCCGCGACGATCCGGCGCTGCCTCGAGCTGAGCAACCGCGTGACCGTCAACACGTGCGAGCTCGACGGCCCGCACGCCCTGCGCAACTACGAGGCGCGCGGGTTCCGGATCGTCGAGGAACGCACCGAGGAGCGCGGAAGGTCGCGCTGACGATCTACTACACTGTGGCTCAGATTTCTTCCAAGAACGAGCTGTAGGAGAACATGGGCAAGACGATCGGCATCGACCTGGGCACGACCAACTCGTGCATGGCTGTCCTCGAGGGCGGCGAGCCCACCGTCATCCCCAACGCTGAAGGTGGCCGTACGACCCCGTCGGTCGTCGCGTTCACCCAGGGCAACGAGCGCCTCGTCGGCACCGTCGCCAAGCGTCAGGCGGTGACCAACCCCCAGAGGACGGTCTTCTCGATCAAGCGCTTCATGGGCCGCAAGGAGGCCGAGGTGCGCGAGGAGGAGTCGATGGTCCCGTACCAGGTGGTCTCGGGTCCCAACGGCGACGCGCGCGTCCAGATCGACGACAAGCAGTACTCGCCGCCGGAGATCTCGGCGATGATCCTCCAGAAGCTGAAGGCCGACGCCGAGGCCTACCTCGGCGACACCGTCGACAGCGCGGTCATCACCGTCCCGGCGTACTTCAACGACGACCAGCGCCAGGCGACCAAGGACGCCGGCAAGGTCGCCGGCCTCGACGTCAAGCGCATCATCAACGAGCCCACCGCGGCCTCGCTGGCGTACGGCCTCGACAAGGAGTCCGACCAGACCATCCTCGTCTTCGACCTCGGCGGCGGCACGTTCGACGTTTCCGTGCTCGAGATCGGCGACGGCGTGTTCGAGGTCAAGTCGACCTCGGGCGACAACCACCTCGGCGGCGACAACTTCGACAAGGCGGTCGTGGACTGGCTCGTCGGCGAGTTCAAGTCCAGCCAGGGCATCGAC
>CADCVT010000088.1 GCA_902806215.1 uncultured Solirubrobacteraceae bacterium
CCGTGAAGACCGTCGCGATCCTCCCGATCAAGCGCTTCGAGCAGGCCAAGCAGCGGCTCGAGGGCGTGCCGGAGCGGCCGGTGCTCGCGGCGGAGATGGCCCGCGCCGTGCTGCGGGCGCTGGCGGCGTCCGAGCGCCTCGACGAGGTGCTCGTCGTCACGGCCGACGACGACGCCGCGGCCGACGCCCGCGCGTGCGGCGCCCGCGTCGTCGACGAGGGGACGCCGCTGGGGCACTCGGAGGCCGCGCTGCTCGGGATCGCGCACACCGACGCCGGCAGGGTCCTGCTGGTGCCGGGCGACTGCCCGCTGCTGCGGCCGTCGGACGTCGACGATCTGCTCGACCGGCATCCGGAGCCCGGCGTCGTCGTCGTGCCCGACCGGCACGGGGCGGGCACGAACGCGCTGCTGCTGCAGCCGCCTTCTGCGATCAGCCCTGCGTTCGGGCCGGGGAGCCGCGAGCGGCACGCGCGGCTGGCGCGCGAGGCCGGCGTCCCTGTCGTCGTCGATGAGGTGCTCGCTCTGGCGCGCGACGTGGACACGCCTGACGACCTCGCGGTCGTGCGAGCCGTGATGAACACCAGCGTCAGTGAGGATGTCGTTCTGAGCGACGGCTCGCAGTGATCTCCGCCAAGGCCGTGCCGGGCCTTCCGGAGATCCGGGCGGGTGACGACCTCGCGGAGCTCCTCAGGCCCTTCGTGAGCGACGGCGACGTGCTGTGCCTCGCGCACAAGATCGTCAGCAAGGCCGAGGGAAGAGTCGTGTCCCTCGCCGACGTCGTTCCGTCTGACGAGGCACGCCGCATCGCGGGCGAGCATCACAAGGATGCCCGGCAGGTCCAAGCGGTCCTCGACGAGTCCGAGGAGGTCGTGCGCAACGAGCGCGGCGTGCTCATCGCGCGCACGCGGCACGGGTTCGTGTGCGCGAACGCCGGGGTCGACGCGTCGAACGCCGCGCCCGGGACGCTCGTGCTGCTCCCGCTCGACCCCGACGCGAGCGCGCGCCGGATCCGCGCGGCGCTCGGCAAGCGGGCCGCCGTCGTCGTGACCGACTCGTTCGGCCGGGCGTGGCGCCACGGCCAGGCCGACGTGGCGATCGGCATCGCCGGGCTGCAGCCGCTCGACGACTGGCGCGGGCGCCAGGACAGCGCCGGCAACGACCTGCGCGCGACGTGGATCGCGGTGGCCGACCAGGTCGCCGCGGCCGCCGACCTCGTCCGGCGCAAGGACTCGCGCGAGCCCGCGGTCGTCATCTCCGGCCTCGCCGACCACGTCGCCGACGAGGACGGCCCCGGCGCGCGGGCGATCGTCCGTCCGCGCGACGAGGACCTCTTCCCCTAGAGGACCTCTTTCGCCAACCCGGTGAGAATCGCCCCCTGGGGCGATTCTCCCCGCGGTAGCAAGGCCTCTGGCCGCAGCTACCGCTCGATCGCGAACGCGATCTTCACGTTCACGTGGTACTCGGTGATCTGCCCGTCCTTGACCTGCGCCGAGCTCTGGAGCACGTCGACGCCGGTGATCCCGCGGACGCTCTTCGACGCCTCGGCGACCGCCTGGCGGACGGCGTCGGAGAACGACTGCTGCGAGATCCCCACGAGCTCGATGATCTTGATGACACCCTGATCGACGTCGGCCATGTGATGACCCTCCCCGGTTGTTGAACTGTCGCGTTGCCGCTACCCACAACCGGCGGGTCTCTGAACGCGCCTCAGGCGGCGATCTCGACCGGGAAGCGGCGGCGGATCTCGTAGAGCGTCGTGCGCTCTGCGGCGGGCCGGCCGGCGGCGTGCGCCGCGTCGATGAGCTGCGGCGGGTCGAGCTTGACGCCGTGGTACGAGCCGGCGAGCCGCGAGATCGACTCCTCCATCAGCGTGCCGCCGAGGTCGTTGACGCCCCAGCGCAGCGCCTCGGTCGCGACGTCGAGGCCCATCTTCACCCACGAGGCCTGGACGTTCGGGATCGTCCGGCCGAGCGCGAGGCGGAAGACGGCGGTGTGCTTGAGGTTCTCCTCGCGGGAGATCTCCTCGACGCCGTGCGTGCGCCCGAGCAGCGTGTGGAACGGGATGAACGACAGCGGCACGAACTCCGTGATCCCGCCGGTGCGCTCCTGCAGGTCGCGGATCACGCGCATGTGCTCGGCGAGCTCCCACGGCTCCTCGATGTGGCCGAACATCACCGTGCTCGTGGACCGCAGGCCGGCGGCGTGCGACGCCTCGATGACCTCGACCCAGCGGGCGACCGGGAGCTTGTTCGGGCTGATGCGCTCGCGCACCCCGTCGTGGAGCACTTCGGCGGCCGTGCCGGGCGTGCTGTCCAGACCGGCGTCACGCAGAGCTCGAAAGACATCGGCGAGGGAGAGGTCGCTGCTGCGATGGATGTGGTCGATCTCCATCGGCGAGTAGGCATGGAGATGCAGCTGCGCCGCCTCGTCCTTGGCTATGCGCAACCAGTGCAGGTAGTCGTCGATCGTCCAGTCGGGATGGATGCCCGACTGGATGCACAGCTCCGTCGCGCCGAAGGACACCGCGTCGCGGACGCGCTGACGGAAGTCCGCCTCGGAGTGCTCGTACGCGTCCGGCGAGCGCTTGCCCTGCCCGAAGCCGCAGAACGCGCACCCGACGATGCAGACGTTCGAGACGTTGATGTTGCGGTTGACGACGAACGTCACCTCGTCGCCGGCGAGCTCGCGGCGCAGCGCGTCCGCACCCTGGCGCATGTCCTCGATCGCCTCGGGGCGGGTCTCGGCGAACAGGGCGGTGAGCTCCTCCTCGCCGAGCCGCTCGCCCCGGACCGCGCGGTCGACCGCGGGACCCACGAGATCGCGACGAACGACGAACGGAGCGTCGGTCCGTCCGCTCCCGCGCCGCGGGATGAACGACCAGAACTTCGTCTTGATCACGTCGAGCACGCCCTGCGCGAGCCACTCGCCGTCGATGTACTGCGGGTACACGCACAGCCGCTCGGTCAGGGCGACGCCGTCCTGCGCCAGGCGCTTGCGGACCTGGTGCGGCGACGGGAAGGGATGCTCGGGTGAGATGTGGTCGCCGTTGGCGCTCAGCCCGCCGAGGTCGGTCGCGCCCGCGGCCACGAGCTCGGGCCACCAGTCGGCGAGGTTGGGCGGGACCTGGACGCCGACGCCGGGCA
>CADCVT010000089.1 GCA_902806215.1 uncultured Solirubrobacteraceae bacterium
CCTGGGCGCGCGAGGAGCTGGCGGCGTACGACGGCGACGGGCGGGCGGAGGGCCGCGAGCGCGAGGTCCGGCTCGCGCTCATGGCGCTCGAGGCGATCCGCGGCGAGATCTCCGAGGCGCAGGCCCGCGAGCGGCGCGAGGCCGCGGAGGCCGCCGCGACGCCGGCCGAGCGCTACCTGCTCGCGGCGCTCGCCTACAAGGCCGCCGACTTCGGCACGGCGCGCGACGCGGCCGAGCTCGCCGAGCTCGCGCTGGCCGGCGGGCTCAGCGCCGAGGGGATCCGCGGCACCGGCGCGATCCTCGTCATGTCCGCGCTGATGAACGCCGACGAGGTGCTGCGCGCGGCCGAGGTCTCCCGCGGCGCGCTCGACCTCGCCCGCGACGCCGGCGACGTGAGCGGGACCGCGCTCGCGCTGACCATGCACGCCGACGCCGCGTGCCGGGCGGGCCGCCTGGCCGACCCCGAGTCCGAGTCGCGCGAGGCGCTCGACATGGCCGACCAGCACACGCTCGCGTGGGCCGAGCCCGTGGCCATCGCGACGCTGATCGAGTCGCTCGGCGAGCAGGGGCGCGGCGACGACGCCGAGGCGGTTCTCGCGGCGCGCGAGCTGTCGGAGTGGCAGCAGGACACCGCGCGGGCTGCGCTCTACCTGCATGCCCGCGGCCGGCTGCGCCTGGCGCAGCGACGCCCGGCCGAGGCGCTCGAGGACTTCCGGCACTCCGGCGAGGTGATGAAGCGCTACGGCGTCGACAACCCCGCGGTCCAGGGCTGGCGCTCGGGCGCGGCCGAGGCGCTCCTGCTCATGGGCGACGTCGATCAGGCGCGCGCGCTCGCGACCGAGGAGCTCGAGCTCGCACAGCCGTTCGCCGCCCGGCACGCGATCGGCGCGGCGCTGCGCGTCGCCGGCCTCGCCGAGGGCGGCGAGGCGGGGACCGCGCTCCTGCGCCAGGCCGTCGAGGTCCTCGGCGACTCCCAGTCGCTGCTGGTGCGCGCGCGGTCGCTCGTCGACCTCGGTGCCGCGTTGCGACGCTCCGGCGAGCGGGCCGAGTCGCGCGATCCCCTGCGCGAGGGGCTCGACCTCGCCCACCACTGCGGCGCCAAGCAGCTCGCCGAACAGGCCGAGCAGGAGCTCGCCGCCAGCGGCGCGCGCCCGCGGCGCCGCGCCATCTCGGGTGTCGAGGCACTCACGCCGAGCCAGGTGCGCATCGCGGCGATGGCCGCCGAGGGGCAGGCGAACCGCGAGATCGCGCAGGCGCTGTTCCTCAGCGTGCGCACCGTCGAGAACCAGCTCCGGCAGGTCTATCTCAAGCTCGACATCCCCTCTCGGAGGGAGCTTGCCGGTGTCCTGTCCGAAAGATGAGTAGCGACCACTCATGACGTAGGTGGTGGCTCCACTCATAGTGCTCCTTGGGACCGCTGCTCGCCAGCGGAGGTAGGGGAAAACGTCGGACAACCGCCCACGGAGGCACTGCATCATGCGTAAGCGTTTCGCTCTTCTGACCATCGGCACTCTCTCGGTGCTCGGCGCCCTCGCGCCGTCGGCCAGCGCCGCCGGTCAGTTCTGCTACGACCTCAAGGTCAACGCGAACGGGTCCGAGGTCGTCAACCAGGCCGGCTGCCAGGACCTGCCGCTCTAGGTCGCAGAACAAGCACGCCCCTGCGCTTACGCGTCGGGTCGAAACGGCTGAGGGCCTCCCACCGACGCGGGAGGCCTTCGGTCGTTGAGGGGGACGACGCGGCCGGTGCGCGATCGCGAGAATCCTCCGCATGTCATCTCCCCTCGAGGGCCGCACCGTCGTCATGTCCGGCGGCAGCCGCGGCATCGGACTCGCCATCGCCGTCGCCTGCGCGCGCAAGGGCGCGAACGTCGCCCTGCTCGCCAAGACCGACCAGCCGCACCCGAAGCTCCCCGGCACGATCCACACGGCGGCCGAGGCGATCGAGGAGGCCGGCGGCAAGGCGCTCCCCGTCCTCGGCGACGTGCGCGACGACGCGTCGGTGCAGGGCTTCGTCGAGCAGGCGGTGGAGCGGTTCGGCGGGATCGACGTCGTCGTCAACAACGCGAGCGCGATCAACCTCGTCCCGATCGCCGACCTCGAGCCCAAGCGCTACGACCTGATGCTCGACATCAACACGCGCGGGACCTACCTGCTGACGCGGTCCGCCCTCCCCCACCTGCGCAAGAGCGACCACGCGCATGTGCTGACGCTGTCGCCGCCGCTGAGCGCCGACCCGAAGTGGCTCAAGGGCCACGCGGCCTACACGGTGTCGAAGATGGGGATGACGATGATCACCCTCGGCGTGGCCGCCGACGAGGCCGAGCACGGCGTGGGCGCGAACTGCCTGTGGCCGCGGACGCTGATCGCGACGGCGGCGGTGCAGAACCTCCTCGGCGGCGACGCCGCGATGGCCCAGTCGCGCACGCCGGAGATCTACGCGGACTCGGCGCTCGCCGTGCTCGAGCGCGACCCGGCCACCTGCACCGGCAACGCCTTCATCGACGACGAGGTCCTCGCCGAGGAGGGCGTCACCGACCTCGAGCAGTACCGCGCCGCACCGGGCGGCGACCTCGCGCTCGACCTGTTCGTCGACGGGTGGCCCGACTCGGCGTAGTCGGCGGCGACGCGCCACCGCCGCGTCGCGTCGCGAGGCGTACGCTTCGCCCCCCACGACCGAAGGAGCGCGACATGGCGGATCGCTCGATCGACGAGCTCAATGCCGGCGCCGAGGCGGCGACGCCCGCGGAGCCGTTCCTCATGAGCAAGACCGAGCTCATCACCCACATCGAGGCGAACAACGCGACCGGTTGCGGTTCCTACGCGACCGAGGGCGACACGAACGGCAGGACCGACTGGGCGCGAGACTACGCCTGTCAGGACTAGGGCTTGGCGAGCCCTCGCGCGCAGGTCGTCGTGATCAGCGACGAGGGCTCGCAGACCGTGCGGTCGGTCGTGGACGGGATCGCCTCGCTCGGCGGCGAGGCGCACGTGCTCCGCGCCGCGGACCTTCCCGAGACGGGCCGGGTCGCGTTCGGCGACGAGGAGCGCCGGATCCTCGCCGGCGGCGTCGAGGTCGACCTCGCACTGTGCACCGGGGTGTGGATGTGGCACGACGATCCCCCGGCCGCTCCCGACGCCGACCCCGCCACCGCACGGTACGTGCGACGTGAGTGGGACCTCGCGCTCATGGCGTTCGCGGCGCTCACCCCGCGCGCTCACTGGATCAACCACCCCGAGAGCGCGCGCTGGATCGAGTCGAACAAGCTCGAGCAGATGCGGGTCGCCGAGCACGTCGGCTACGACGTCCCTCCGACGCTCCTGTCCAACGACGTCGACCGCATCATGGCGTTCGCCGACCGGTTCGGCGCAGTCGCGGTGAAGTCTCAAGGCGCTGCCTGGCGGGAGCGTCCGGACGGCCAGGTGGAGGCGGCCTACACCCAACGGTGCACGAGCAGCGAGCTGCGCGAGCACGGGCGGGCGCTGGCGCGAGCCCCGGTCATCGTCCAGCCGTACCTCGACAAGGCCTACGAGCTGCGGGTCACCGTCGTGGACGACACCGCGTTCTTCTGTCGCATCGACTCACAGGCCAGTGAGCGCACCCAGATCGACTGGCGCCGGTACGACCACGCGCGGGTCGCGCACGAGCTGGTGGAGCCGCCGAGGGAGGACGTCCAGCGCGCGCTCGCGCTGGTCCGGGCGAGCGGTCTGCGCTACGCGGCGTTCGACCTGCTCTGCACGCCCGACGACAGGACGTACTTCCTCGACCTGAACCCGTCGGGCCAGTTCGCCTGGATCGAGGCGCTGACGAACGCGCCGATCGTCCGAACGCTCTCGGGGGCGCTCCTCTCACCCGCGCGATGAGTTCTGCCGGTTCGACCGGTCTACTGCTCCGTGATGTCTTCAAGTCAACGAGGAGGCCCGGCGGTCGTCGCCGAGGGCCTGGTCAAGCACTACAAGGGCCGGACCGGGACGGTCGAGGCCGTCAGGGGCGTGGACCTGAAGGTCCAGGCGGGAGAGATCTTCGGCTTCCTGGGCCCGAACGGCGCCGGCAAGTCGACGTGCGTGCGGATGCTGACGACGCTGCTGTCGATCACGTCGGGCACCGCGCGGGTCGCCGGGGTCGACGTGACGCAGAACCCCGACGAGGCGCGCCGCCGCATCGGCGTCGCGCTGCAGGAGGCGGGCCTCGACCCGCGCCAGAACGGCCGTGAGCTGCTCGTCCTCCAGGCGAAGCTGTTCGGGTTCTCCGCGACGGACGCCGCGCGGCGCGCGCAGGAGCTGCTCGAGCTCGTCGAGCTCGAAGACGCGGCAGACCGCCGGATCAAGGGCTACTCGGGCGGGATGAAGCGCCGGCTCGACCTCGCGTCGGCGCTCGTGCACGAGCCCGAGGTCCTGTTCCTCGACGAGCCGACGACCGGCCTGGATCCCGCGAGCCGGCTGACGGTGTGGGAGGAGGTCCGCCGGATCAACGGGCGCGGCACGACGGTGTTCCTCACCACGCAGTACCTCGAGGAGGCCGACCAGCTCTGCGACCGCCTCGCGATCATCGACGCCGGGCAGATCGTCCGCGAGGGCACGCCGGCCGAGCTGAAGGCCGACCTGCGCGCGCGCAACGGCGCGAACGCCGATCCCACCCTCGACGACGTCTTCCTCGACGCGACCGGCCGCACGCGCGACCGCGCCGCGGGCGAGGTGCAGGAGGTGACGGCATGAGCTCCGCCTGGGCCCTCGGCCAGCGGGCGCTGCGCGAGGCCGCGCGGACGCCCGACGCGATCATCCCGACGCTCTTCATCCCGCTGTTCTTCCTCGTGGTGAACACGGGGCAGGCGGCGGAGATCTTCCCGTCGTCGTCGACGGACTTCCTCAACGGGCAGGGCTACGGCGCCTTCCAGCTGCCGCAGACGCTGCTGCTCGCGGGGTCGTTCGGCACCGCGGCGCTGTTCCTCGTCGAGGAGATCGAGGGCGGCTACTTCGACAAGCTGCGCGCCGCGCCGGTGTCGCGCTCGGCGATCGTCCTCGGGCGCCTGATCGCCGAGGCGGTCAAGGGCCTCGTCATCGCGCTGCTGATCGTCCTCGTCGCGCTGCCGTTCGGCATCAGCGTCAAGAGCGGGCCGCTCGGCTTCGTGCTGCTCGTGCTGCTGACCGCGCTGTGGTCGGTCGTGTTCGTCGGGTTCCTCCAGCTCATCGCGCTGAAGACCCGCAGCGCGGCGGCGACGAACTCCGGCAGCCTGATCTTCTTCCCGCTGCTGTTCCTGACGCCCGGCTTCGTCCCGCGCGACCTGCTCACGCGGCCGATGGAGATCGCGGCGTCGCTGAACCCGGTGACCTACGTGATGGAGGCGATGCGGTCGCTGATCCTCTTCGACCTCGACTGGGGCGAGATCCTCCCCGGGTTCGGCGTCGTCGCCGTCCTCGGCGTGCTGATGCTCTTCCTGAACGTGCGGATGATCAACGGCTACGACTAGGCGGCGCGGAGCGGGCGGGCCTCCGCCGTGAAGCTGCGGCGGTACTGCGACGGGGAGACGCCGGCGAGCCTGCGGAAGTGGCGGCGGTAGGAGGCCGGGGCGGCGAAGCCGGTCGCCGCCCCGACCCACTCGACGGGCTGGTCGGTCGTCTCGAGGAGGGTCATGCTCGCGCGGACGCGCTGCTCGATCAGCCAGGCCATCGGGCTCGCGCCGGTCGCGCGGCGGAACTGCCGCGTGAACGTGCGCACCGACATGAACGCCCGTGCGGCGAGCTGGCCGACGGTGATCGGCTCGTGCAGGTGCTCGAGCGCCCAGGACATCGCGGCCTGGAGGCGGTCGTCGTCGGCGTCGGCGACCAGCCGGTCGATGAACTGCGCTTGGCCGCCCTCGCGGTGCGGGGCGACGACGAGCCGGCGCGCGACCTGGTTGGCGATCGCGCTGCCGTGGTCGCCGCGGACGATGTGCAGGCACAGGTCGATGCCGGCGGCGCTCCCCGCGCTCGTCAGCACGTCGCCGTCGTCGACGTAGAGCACGCCCTCGTCGACGTCGACCGCGGGACGCGCGCGCCGCAGCGCGTCGGCGTAGCGCCAGTGCGTCGCGGCGCGCCGGCCGTCGAGCAGGCCCGCCGCGGCGAGGACGAACGCGCCCGAGCAGATCGAGACGACCCTCGCCCCCTTGTCGTGGGCGTCGCGCAGCGCGTCGAGCAGCTCCGCGGGAACCGGCTCGCCGATGCGCGGCCACGCCGGGACGATCACCGTCCCGGCGCCGGCGAGCGCGTCGACGCCGTGGTCGGCGACGAGGCCGATCCCGCCGACCGCTCGCAGCGGGCTCGGGTCGGGCGAGCAGACCGTCAGCTCGTACCACGGCACGCCGAGCTCGGGCCGCGCGAGGCCGAAGACCTCGACGACGATCCCGAGCTCGAACGGGGCCATCCCGTCGAAGGCGATCGCGGCGACGCGAAGGCGGTTCATGTCTGGATCTTGTCGTACGCGAACATTCGGCCGCAAGAAGAGGGTCAGACCCCGA
>CADCVT010000090.1 GCA_902806215.1 uncultured Solirubrobacteraceae bacterium
CAGGTCGACCGCTTCATGTTCAAGCTCGTCGTCGACTACCCGTCCGACCGCGAGGAGGCGGCCGTCGTCGCCCGCTCGCTCGGCGGGCCGATCGCGATCGAGAAGAAGCTGTCGCTCGCCGCGCTCGAGTCGCACGCGCTGTCCGCGCGCGACATCTACGTCGACCGCCAGGTGGTCGAGTACGCCGTCGCGCTCACGAACGCAACGCGCCGGGAGAGCCCGTACGTCGAGTACGGCTCGTCGCCGCGCGGATCGATCAACCTCGTCCACGCGGCCCGCGCGCTCGCGCTGCTGCGCGGCCGCGAGTACGCGCTGCCCGTCGACGTCCGCGACCTCGCCCGCGACGTGCTGCGCCACCGCCTGGTGCTGTCGTACGAGGCGCTGGCCGACGGCGTCACGCCCGACGCGCTGCTGACCGAGGTGCTCGAGGACGTGCCGATGCCGCAGATCGAGCTCTCCCGTGCCGAGGGCGCGGCGTAGCCCGAGCCGGAGTCCGCTCACGTGAAGCGACAGCCAGGAAGCGTCGGGCCGGGACCGATCCCGGAGACCGTGCTGCGCGGCCTCGACATGACCGTCCGCCGCCGGCTCGAGGGGCTCGTCCCCGGCGACCAGCGCACGCCGGCCGTCGGCGCGGGCACCGAGCTCGCGCAGGTGCGGGCGTACCGCGAGGGCGACGACGTGCGGCAGATCGACTGGAACGCGACCGCGCGCACGGGCGAGCCGCAGGTCCGCGTCCACGTCGCCGAGCGCTCGACGACGACGTGGCTCGTGCTCGACACCTCGGCGTCGATGGCCTTCGGCACCGCCGACCGGCTGAAGGTCGACGTCGCCGAGGGCGCCGCGCTGTCGATCGGGCGCCTGGCCACGCGCCGCGGCAACCGGCTCGGGGTCGTCGCGTTCGGCCAGGACGGGCAGCGCGTGCTGCGCCCGCGGCAGGGGCGCGCCGGGCAGGCCCCGCTCATGCGGCTGCTGTCGGCCGATCCGGGCCGGCCGCAGCGCCCCGACGACACGCTCTCCGGAGCCCTCGGCACCGTCGCGTCGCTGGCCAACTCGCGCTCGCTCGTCGTCGTCATCGCCGACTTCCGCGGCGACCGCTCGTGGGTCGCGCCGCTCAAGCGCCTCGGCGCGCGGCACGGCGTGCTCGCGCTGGAGATCCGCGACCCGCGCGAGCAGGAGCTGCCCGACGTCGGCAGCGTCGTGCTCACCGATCCCGAGAGCGGGCGCCAGCTGCGCGTCGACACGCGCTCGCGGACGCTGCGCGAGCGGTTCGCCGCCGCCGCCGCGGCCGAGCGCGCCGACGTCGCGCGCGAGCTTCGGCGCTGCAACGCCGACCACGCCGTGCTGTCGACGCAGGGGGAGTGGTTCCGCGAGCTCGCCCGCTTCCTCGGAGGGCCCCGGAGGACCTGATGAGCTTCGAGTCGCCCTGGTTCCTGCTCGCGCTGCTGCTGATCCCGCTCGCCGTCCTCGCGTACCTGGCGGCGCAGCGGCGCAGCCAGCGCTACGCCACGCGGTTCACGAACCTCGAGGTGCTCGCCGCCGTCATGCCCGGCACGTCGGTGCTGCGCCGCCACCTGCCCGCCGCGCTCCTGCTGCTCGCCACGGCGGCGCTGATCTTCGGCCTCGCGCGCCCGCACCGGTCGGTCGCGGTGCCGCGCGAGCAGGCGACGATCATGCTCGTGACCGACGCGTCGGCGTCGATGGACGCGGTCGACGTCAAGCCGTCGCGGCTGGCCGCCGCGAAGGAGTCCGCGCGCTCGTTCACCTCGCGCGTCGCCAAGGAGATCCGGCTCGGGCTCGTGACGTTCGACGAGAGCGCGACCCTCGTCGCGCCGCCGACCCGCGAGCACGACACGATCCGCGACGGCATCGACGACATCTCCTCGGGCGCCGGCACGGCGACCGGCGACGGCCTCTCGACCGCGCTCGAGGCGATCCGCCGCGACGGCGCCGGCGGGCGCGGCAAGCCGCCCGCCGCGATCGTCCTGCTCTCCGACGGCAAGACCACGTACGGACGCGACCCGGTCGAGGTCGCGCGCGAGGCCAAGCGGCGCGGCATCCCGATCAACACCGTCGCGCTCGGCACCGACGAGGGCGTCGTGCAGATCGGCCCGAACACGCTGGCCGTGCCGCCGGACCGCGAGACGATGAAGGAGATCGCGCGGGTCTCCGGCGGGCGCTACTCGGCGTCGCGCAACGAGGACCAGCTCAAGGACATCTACGCGCGGCTGGGCTCGCGGCTGGCCAACGAGACCGAGCAGCAGGAGATCACGGCGGCGTTCGCCGGCGGCGGCCTGCTCCTCCTGCTGGCCGGCGGCCTGCTGTCGCTGCGCTGGTCCGGCCGCCTGCCGTAGCGTCTCGCCGATGGACGCCGCCACCCTCGCCGCGGTCGCCGCGGTGCTCGTCGGCGCGACCGTCCAGTCGGCGATCGGGTTCGGCTTCGCAATCGTCGCCGCGCCGGTGCTCGCGCTGACCGCCGGGCCGGAGAAGGCGGCGCCGACCCTCGCGGTGATCGGAGTGATCGCGCCCGTGCTGCTGCTGTGCGCGGAGCGGCGCCCGCGTCAGGTCATCCGCGTCGAAGCGCTCGCTCTGACGCTGTGGGCACTGCCCGGGATGGCCGCCGGCGCCGCCGTGCTCGCCGTATCGTCGGCCGACGTCCTCAGCGTGCTGGTCGCGTCGGCGGTCCTGGTCGCCGTCGCGGCGCACGCGGTGCGCGCCCGCCGGCTCGCGGGCGAGTCCCGGGCGCCCGCGAGCGTCCGCGCCAC
>CADCVT010000091.1 GCA_902806215.1 uncultured Solirubrobacteraceae bacterium
CGGGCGGACACGAGGCAGGGACAGGGCGGGTGCTCGCCGCGACACGCGCCGCCGGCGGTCAGTGGTCCTCCGTCACGACGATCCACCAGACCTCGTCGGACTCCGCGAGTTACGCGACCACCTCCTATCCGAACGTCGAGATCGCGCCGACCGGCGCGGCGATCGTCGCCTGGCGCGAGGACCGTCACGGTGGACCGAACTACGACTGGAACTGGCGCTCGGTCAGCCGGGCGGACAGTGGTTCCGCATGGTCGTCGGTCGCCGAGCTGAGTCCTCGGAATCCCGGCCAGGGCAACCATCTGACGATGACCCAGTACGGGTTCGAGGACCAGACGCTGGCCATGGAGATGGACGGTGACGGGAACGCCACCGCGCTCTGGGGCCGGTTCGCGACCGACGTCCCGACGCTCGAGACGCGGGACTTCGATCCGCAGACGGGATGGACCGAGCGCGAGGTCGTCTGGACCGGAGGCAACTACGCGTGGGCGTTGTCGCGGCCGACGATCGCCACGAACCCCGACGGCGACAGGATCGCAGCGTTCGAGGTCCACGGCCCAGCCTACGGACAGAGCACCGACTTCACGGTCCTCGGGATGAGTCGCCCGGCGGGCGCGGCGGACTGGACCGTTCCGATCTCGATCATCAACGAGGTCAACACCAACCACATCTTCGTCTCGACGTCGATCGACGACCAGGGCAACGGCGTGGTTGGCTGGAGCCGCGACGCGGGCCAGTACGACCGCCGTCCTCAGGTCGCCGGGTTCGACGGCGCCGGGCCGCGACTGGCCGGTCTCGTCGCGCCGGACGGCGAGCCGGGGCAGGAGCTCCAGTTCGGCGTTGAGGCCGTCGACGTCTGGTCGCCGCCGGCGAGCACGCCGCACTGGACCTTCGGGACCGGACAGGGGACCGCCGACGGGAGCGCGCCGAAGCACACGTACACGAACGCCGGCACGTATCCGGTGTCCGTCGCGGCGACCGACGGCCGCGGCATGACGACGACTCGGACCACCGATGTCCGAGTCGCCGCCAACCAGGCACCGACCGCCGCGTTCACGATCGCTCCGAACCCGGCGACGACCGGTCAGACGGTCACGTTCGACGCGACGGGCTCCACGGATGCCGATGGCGCCGTCTCGCAGTACGCGTGGGACCTCGACGGCGACGGGACGTACGGCGCGTTCGAGGCGGCAGAGACCGTCACCGCCACGTACGCCGGCGATGGCAGCGTGACGGTCGGCCTGAAGGTCAAGGACACCAAGGGCGCAGTCAGCCAACCCGTGACGCACGTGCTCGTCGTGAGCAACCGGCTGCCCACGCTCGGCGCCTCCGCGGTGACGGCGACGCCCGCGAGTGCGCAGACCTTCGAGACGATTACGCTCGCGGTCACCGGCGCGGCCGACCCGGACGGGACGATCGACGGCTACGAGTGGGACCTCGACGGCTCGACGGTCAACGGCTACGAGCACACGACAACGGCCGCGACCACGACCAGGCAGTACGCGAGGTCGGGCAGCCACACCGTCCGCGTCCGCGCGATCGACGACGACGGGGGCCGCAGCACGCCTGCGACCGCGACCGTGGCGATCGTCAACCGCGCGCCGGTCGCGATCATCACGCCGACCGACACGAGCGTGCAGCAGGGCGGCGACGTCGCGTTCAGCGGCGCCGGCTCGAGCGATCAGGACGGGACGGTCGCGAGCTACGAGTGGGACCTCGACGGCAACCCGGCGACCGGGGCGGACGGTTTCGAGGCGTCGACGGTGGCGGGCGCCAAGAGCCGGGTCTTCGATGCCGTCGGCGACCACAGCGTCCGACTGCGCGTCGTCGACGACGAGGGCGCGAGGAGCGCTGCGGTCCAGGCGGTCGTCCACGTCACCGAGGAGCCCGTGGCGCCCAACGCCCGCCCGACGGCGAAGCTCGCGGTCACACCGAACCCGGTGCTGACCGGCACCGGCGTCACGTTCAGCGCGGCGGGAAGCGCGGATGAGGACGGCAGCGTCGCCGCGTACGAGTGGGACCTCGACGGCGACGCCGCGAACGGGTTCGAGCGCACGACCACCGACGACTCGGTCACCCGGACGTACGACAGCGCGGGGACGCGGCAGGTGCGCCTGCGCGTCATCGACAACCGCGGCGAGCGCTCCGGCGACGTCGCCGCGACGCTCGTCGTCAACGCACCGCCGCCAGGCGAGAAGCCGGCTGAGAAACCGGTGCGCGCGCCCGCTCCGGCCGACCACGTGACGACGAAGCAGGCGACCGGCGTCACCGTGCAGTCGGCCCAGCGAATCCGCAAGGTGCCGAGCGTCCTCGGCAAGAACGTCGACGACGCCCGCGACCTCCTCGACAAGGCGCACCACGTCGACTACGAGATCGACTGGGTGCACAGCACGAAGCGGTCCGGCGCGCGGGTGGGCGACGTCGTCGGGCAGGATCCCGACGCGGGCGACAAGGCGGACTCCGGCCCGGCCGACCTCCTGAAGATGGAGCTCGACGTCTACGCCGGCCCGCGCAGGAGCAAGGACGACTGCCCGCCAGGCATGAAGGCCGCCCTGCGCGACGCCGACCTCGATCTCGGCCGCGCGCTGATCGAGGAGACGAAGTGCGAGATCGACGAGGTCGACTTCATCCCGACGAAGGGCGCCGACGAGGTCGAGATCGGCAAGGTCGGGATGAGCAAGGACGGCGACGAGGTGGATCTCGGCGTCGAGGTGCCGACCGCCACCGAGCACCAGGGCCTGTTCATGATCGTCCGCGGCTTCCGCAGGGCGAACAAGCAGCAGCTCGACGAGCACTGGCGCATCGTCGCCGACGCGAAGATCCACACCTGCTTCGCCGTCCAGGTCATCGACCGCTCGCGGTCGCTCGTGGCGAACGCGAGCGTGATGGTCGACGCCAGCGACGCCGGCGGCAGCGACTTCACGGCGACGACGAACGCCAACGGCTTCGCGGAGCTCTGCGGGAGGTTCCCGAACGGCCTCGCGAAGGGACTCGACATCGTCGCGCGGGCCGAGGGCCGCAACGGCCACGCGCTGAACGGCACGACGCGCATCGCCGTCAAGGCCTACAACGCGGTGAAGACGTACCGGACGACGCTCGGCGACACGATGAACCGGGCGACGGCGTCGGCGGTGCCGACGGCACGTGCCGCGAACCTCGTGACGTTCCTCCAGAACGCCTGGAACGCGATCGCGTCGCTCGGCCAATCGACGGCGACGTTCTTCACCGACGTCGGCGCGGGCATGCAGTCGAAGGCCAACGCCATCGGCGAGGCGGTCAAGAAGGGCTGGGCCCATGCGGCGTCGAGCCAGCTCGCGGTCCCCGGCAACCTGAACCCGGGCGGACTGGTCACCGGCGGAGCGGGCGTCATCGCCGCGGGCGGTGGCAACGTCATCGCGGCGGGTGGTGGGAACGTGATCGCTGCGGGCGGTGGGAACGTGATCGCGGCCGGTGGCGGGAACGTGATCGCCGCGGGTGGCGGGAACGTGATCGCGGCCGGCGGTGGCAACGTCATCGCACCCGGCGGTGGCAACGTGATCGCCGCGGGCGGCGGCAACGTCATCGCGGCCGGCGGCGGCAACTTCGCCGGCGGCGGCGCCCGGGCGGCGAGCACGAGAAGCGCACGCGCGGCGCGGGCGGGTGGGTCCGGCTGGCTGGTCCGCGGCTCGGCCCAGGTGCTCTCGGTCGGCGGCGCCGGCGCGATCGTCACCTCCACGCCGAAGGACGTCCTCTTCGGAGGCGGGCACTTCACGTCGAAGGACCACGGCGGCGACGTCAAGGACGCGAAGTCGGCGAATGTCGTCCAGCCCGACAAGGCCAACGCGCCCGACGTGTGGGTCCTCCAGCGGATCGAATGACAACGGCCGGAAAACACTGGGGTACCACCCCAGCGGCGAATCAGGGAGAGTTCCGCTCACGCATGACCGAGACCGTCTGGGAGCAGAGCATCGACGCCTTCGGGGTCCCCGGCAGCGTCGAGGAGCTCCCGGCGCATCCCGACACGCGGGCGAAGGTGATCCGCCTGGCCGAGTCGACGCACCGTCCGGCCGAGGTCGCCGCCGTGATCGAGTCCGATCCGGCGCTGCTGATCCGGACGCTGCGGCAGGCCAACGCGCTCGAGTGGCGCGCGCGGACGATCGCGTCGGCCGAGGTCGCGGTGGCGGCGCTCGGGCCGCTTGCGGTCGCGGAGGTCGCCGAGCGCACGCCGGTGCACCATCCGCTCGTCGCCGGCCGGGAGTGGGGTCTCGCGCCGCAGCGCTACCGCTCGCACGTCTCGGCCGTGCGCGCCGTCGTCGAGCGGCTGGCCCGCGAGGCCGAGGTCGAGGACGCCGGCGAGGTGACCGCGGGCGTCGTGCTGCACGACGTCGGCCGGCTCGCGCTCATGCGTGCCGAGCCCCTGTACGACCGACTCGTGCCCGAGTCCGCGTCGCCGGAGGACCGGCTGCGCTCCGAGCGCGGCGCGTTCGGCGTCGACCACGCCGAGCTCGGCGGCTGGCTCGCCCGCCACTGGCGGCTGCCCGAGCGCCTCGCCCTCACGATCGAGGAGCACCACGGCGACCGGCTCGGGATGACGGCGCTCATCCGCCTCGCCGACATGCTCGTCCACGCGCGCGACGGGAGGGCGGTCGACCTGGTCCGGCTGTCGGACACCGTCGCGGTCGCGGGCGTCTCGCCGAGCCAGATCCGCGCGATCGCGTTCGACGCAGCGGCGTAGACGCCCAACCACCCCGGCGGCAACCGGGACCCCTCAAGCAGACGACTTGCATAGTCTCCGCGACCGTGGTCCGGTATGACGTGCAGGCAGGGGTGGCGACCATCGCCCTCGACGATCCCGACACGCGCAACTCGCTGTCGGACGCCATGCTCGACGGCCTCGTCGAGGCGTTCGAGATGGCCCGCGACGACGACGCGATCCGCTGCGTCGTCCTGACTTCGACGCACGAGAAGGTGTTCAGCTCGGGCGGCAACCTCGGCGGGTTCGCGGAGGAGATCCCGCTCGTGCACAAGCACGCGGGCATCAGTCGCTTCCCCGAGCTGTTCACGCTCATCGGCCTGCTCGGCAAGCCGTCGATCTGCGCGGCCAACGGTCACGTGCTCGCGGGCGCGCTCGGTCTCGCGCTCGCGTGCGACCTCATCGTCGCGCGGGAGGGCGTCACGTTCGGGACCCCCGAGATCAACGTCGGGGTCTTCCCGTTCATGATCATGGCGCTCATCTACCGCAACGTCGGGCGCAAGAAGACGAACGAGCTCCTGCTGCTCGGCGACCGCATCTCCGCGGAGGAGGCCGAGCGGATCGGCATCGTCAACAAGGTCGTCCCGGCCGACGCGTTCGACGAGGCGGTGGCCGACTGGGCTGGGCGCCTGGCGAAGAAGTCGCCCGTGCTCATGAAGCTCGGCAAGGACGCGATGTTCCGCCAGCAGGACATGGCGTTCGACCAGGCGCTCGACTTCCTGCGCGCGCAGCTCGCGCTCGCGTTCAGCACCGAGGACATCCAGGAGGGCGTCAAGGCGTTCTTCGAGAAGCGGGAGCCTCAGTGGACCGGCCGGTGAGCCTGATCGGCCTGTTGTGCCGCACGTCGGACCGCAAGCCCGGCGGCGGACGCGGCGTCGAGGCGCTCGCGCCCGTGCTCGCCGAGCAGCTCGGCGTCGACGCGCGGTTCATCGGGTCGACCAGCGAGCCGCGCGACCAGCACTGGCGCCAGGACCTCGTCGACTCGCGCGGCTGCCTACTCGAGGCCGGCGGCCAGATCGACGACGCGCTCGTCGCCGAGCGCTTCCCGATCCTGCTCGCGGGCGACTGCTCGATCGCCGTCACGACGTTGCCCACCGTGGCTCGCCACGTCCCCGAGGCGCACGTCCTGTGGCTCGATGCGCACGGGGACTTCAACACGCCCGACACGACGGGGAGCGACTTCCTCGGCGGCATGTGCCTCGCCGCCGCGTGCGGCCGGTGGGACGCCGGGCTGACCGAGGACCGCGTCGATCCCTCGCAGGTCGTGATGTGCGGCGCGCGCGACCTCGACGACGAGGAGCGGGTGCTGCTCGAGGCCGCGGGCGTGCGCAACGTCCGCCCGAGCCAGCTCGCCGACATGCTCGACGGCGAGGACGTCTACGTGCACCTCGACCTCGACGTGCTCGACCCGACCGTGCTGCCCGCGCAGTTCCCCGCCGACGGCGGCCTGTCCGACGGCGGCCTGCGCACGTTGCTCGGCGAGGTCGCGGGGGTCTCGCGCGTGATCGGGCTCGAGATCACCGCGTTCCAGGCCCCCGAGCTCCAGGCCGACCGCGCGGCGCTCGCCGAGACGATCTCGTCGATCATCGCGCCGCTCCTGCCCGGCGTCAGCGCCTAGTACCGCCTAGGGTTCGCCCCGATGACGACCGACGCGAAGACCTCGCTCCTCAGACCGCTCGTCGACGACCTGCACGAGCGTCGCGCGAAGGCGAAGCTCGGTGGCGGTCCCGAGCGGATCGCCAAGCAGCACGCCGCCGACAAGCTCACCGCACGCGAGCGCGTCGACCTGCTCGTCGACGAGGGCACGTTCGTCGAGCTCGGCATCCACGCCCAGCCGCACTTCAGCCAGCAGTCGATGGCCGGCCGCGAGGCTCCGGCCGACGGCGTCATCACCGGCTACGGCAAGGTCGACGGGCGGCTCGTCGCGATCGGCGCCTACGACTTCACCGTCATGGCCGGCTCGATGGGCATGACCGGCGAGATCAAGATGGCCCGCCTGCGCGAGCTCGCGCTGACGAAGCGCATGCCGCTCGTGTGGCTGCTCGACTCGGCCGGCGCGCGGATCCAGGAGGCCGTCGGGTCGCTGTTCGCCGGCTCGGGCCACCTCTTCCGCGAGGAGGTCATCGCCAGCGGGGTCATCCCGCAGGTCGCCGCGCTGATGGGCCCGTGCGCGGCCGGCACCGCCTACATCCCCGGGCTCGCCGACTTCGTGCCGATGGTCAAGGGGCGCGGCTCGATGGCGCTGGCCGGCCCGCACCTCGTGCGCGCCGCCGTCGGCGAGGACGTCACGCAGGAGGAGCTCGGCGGCTCGCGCGTGCACACCCGCAAGTCCGGCGTCGGCGATCTCGAGGTGGAGGACGACGAGGCGTGCA
>CADCVT010000092.1 GCA_902806215.1 uncultured Solirubrobacteraceae bacterium
CCTCCTGCCCGAGATCGGTCTCGAGGGCCAGCAGAAGCTGCTCGACGCCAAGGTCCTGCTGCTCGGCGCCGGCGGCCTCGGCTCGCCGGTCGCGCTCTACCTCGCCGCGGCCGGCGTCGGCACGCTCGGCCTGGTCGACGACGACGAGGTCGACGTCTCGAACCTCCAGCGCCAGGTCATCCACACGACCGACCGCGTCGGCGTCTCGAAGGTCGACTCGGCCGAGCAGACGATCAACGCGCTCAACCCCGACGTGAAGGTCGTCAAGTACCAGACGCGGATGGACCGCACGAACATCGCGGAGATCATCGAGGGCTACGACGTCATCGTCGACGGCCTCGACAACTTCCCCACGCGGTACCTGCTCAACGACGCGTCGGTGCGGTTCCGGATCCCGGTCGTCAGCGCGTCGATCCTCGGCTTCGACGGGCAGCTCAGCGTGTTCGCGCCGTACGACGGCCCGTGCTACCGCTGCCTGTACCCGGTGCCGCCGCCGGCCGAGCTGGCGCCGTCGTGCGGTGCCAACGGCGTCCTCGGCGTCCTGCCGGGCACGATGGGCCTGCTTCAGGCGACCGAGGTCGTCAAGCTCGTGATCGGCACGGGCGAGCCCCTCATCGGCCGCCTGCTGCTGTACGAGGCGCTCGGTGCCACGTTCACCGAGCTCAAGGTCCGCCGCGACCCCGACTGCCCGATCTGCTCGCGCGCGCCCGACGAGATCACCGACGAGGAGCTCGGAGTCTTCCCGGACTACGAGGCCTTCTGCGCGGCCGCGGGCTAGGTTGAGGTTCCTATGGCCACCGTGAAGATCCCGCCCGTCCTCCGCTCGTCCACGAGCGGGGAGAAGGAGATCGACGCCGCCGGCGACGACGTCGGCGCCGTCCTCAACAGCCTCGCCGACCAGCACCCTGCCACCAAGGGCCAGCTGTTCGGCGACAACGGCGACCTCAACCGCTACGTGAACGTCTACCTCAACGACGAGGACGTGCGGGTGCTCGACGGGCTCTCCACGCCCGTCGGACAGGGCGACACGCTCGTCATCCTGCCGGCCATGGCCGGCGGCGCCTCCTAGCCGAGCGACCGGCGCCTACTCCCGTTCGTTGCCGCGCTCCCTCGGGGGCGCGAGCGGGCCGCCCGCCCGCCCACTTCGATCAGGCCGCGACGGCAAGCGTCGCCGACCGCCCGGTCGCCGAACCTTCCTCACGTCCGCTCACGACGCCGAGGAACCACCAGCTCTCGGGCCGGGCGAGTGCCGGCACGCTCAGGTAGAGCAGGCGGGGAAGCGGCCGGCCGTCGGGAAGGACGCGCGTTCCGTGGGAGAAGAGCGCGCGCTGAATCTCGCGAGACGGCTCAGAGAGCCCGATGAGCAGGCCCAGGTCAGAACTCCGCATGTTCACCTGGTCGGCCAGCCTCTGGACGTCGGAGACCCGCGCCCGTCCGAGCTTGAACTCTCCGACGACGATGCCGGGGTGGGCGTCCGCCCGAGACAGCGTGAGTTCGAAGTCGATACCGCCGCCGGGAGCAGGTCGCCGCACGACATCGGGCGCGACGAAGGCCCGGATCCGACGCTCGAGGTCGCTGGCGAGGCGGCGCTTGGCCGAGATCACACGCTCGGTTTCTGGGGGAGCGTGGATCACCGTTCCTCTGCCAACGCGCCGGAGCCCTTCGAGCAGGTCGAACTGGGCTCCGTCGTCGACATCCGCCCAGTACTCGGGGTAGAACGGGACGATCGACACGGCCGCGCTCGCGCCAGGATCGATCGGCTCGGTCGTCTCGATAGCGCAGCCGTTGAGAAGGGGGTTGCCGTCGGCAGAGATCTCTCCGAACCACACATTGCTGCGGTAGCTCGGGCCGATGGCCGTCTGCCGGCCGCCCTCGCTGTTCGGGAGGAGGTCGATGTTCGCGTCGAAGCGAAGCTGCGCACGCTCATCGCTCGTGCCGGTCACGTTCAAGCCGGTAGCTCCTCGAACCGCATCGCGCGGTTGAAGTCGTTGATGCGGTCGTCGCGGACAGCGTACGCCGTTCCGCCATCGGGCTCGATGAGCTCCAGAGCGTCGAGCAGCCGGTCAGGCACGGAGATCACAACGAGGGACAAGGACTCGGCGAACAGCGCGCTGGCGATCGGCGCAAACCGTTCCGCGTCCTCGCGATGACGCCAGAACTCCTTGACTTCTGCCCCGCCCGGCGGGATCCGCCAGCCGTTGCGGCTGCGCAGATCGTCCAGCTCAGGATTCTCCACCATCCGGAACAGGAGGGTCCGATCGGCCATCGGTGCGAACGTACTGCTGGGGAGGTCGTGCATACACCGGCGGGCGCGACCTGCGCGTCGTTCCGGCACACAAGTTGCACCGGGCGCCCGAGTTACTGTCCCGGGCTGTGGCTCGCCCGCGCTTTCCCTGCCCGTGCAGCGGGTGGCCGACGCTCGACGAGCGCGACGCGTACGAGATCTGCTCCGTCTGCGGATGGGAGGACGACGGCGACGACGACCACCCGTGGTCGATCTCGGGCCCGAACCACGAGAGCCTGTGGGAGGCGCAACTGCGCTGGCGCAATGACGGGCTGTCGAAGAAGCAGCGACGGCGCGCTCTCGAGGAGCTCCGCGCGGCCGAGGCGGCAAAGCGGCTGCCCGACCACCTCGCGAAGCTGAGCCGCGCGCTCGGAGCGCCGGTCGAGGAGATGGTCGACAACGGGGAGGCCGATCGACTCTCGATGGAGGTCTGGAACGACAGCCGCAGCCGGTACTCCGACCGGTGGACGATCCCGGCCCTGACCGAGGCGCTCGACGGGCTGCGCGTCCCGCACGACCTCGACGTCGTCGTCCTCGCGATCTCCTACGACCGCCTCTTCGGCGCGCCCATCGCACCGGCCCATCTCGTCGTCGAACGCTGGCCGCGCGTCATGGAGGTCACGAACTACGTGTCGGTCTGCACCCGCACGCTCGGAAGCGCGCTGCTGATCTCCCGCTTCAACGACGACCTCGACGTGGCGGCATGGGGCGCGTTCGCGCTCTGAACCGGGGCCCGCACGGGGTGTGAGCACCCCCGTTCCGGGCTACACTTTCTGAAGTGACTCCGGCGGAGCTCCGCAACCGGCCCTGCGGCGGCCGCTACGAGGACATCGTGAGCGCGATCGGCAACACGCCGCTCGTGGAGCTCAAGCGGTTCTCGCCCAAGCCGGGGGTGCGCATCTGGGCCAAGCTCGAGAGCTTCAACCCGACCGGGTCGGTCAAGGATCGCGTCGCCCGCGCGCTCATCGAGAGCGCCGAGGAGCAGGGCCTCATCCGGCCCGGCCAGACCATCCTCGAGCCGACCTCGGGCAACACGGGGATCTCCCTCGCGATGATCTGCTCGCGCAAGGGCTACAAGCTCAAGGTCGTCATGCCGGACAACGTCACGCCGGAGCGCACCCAGCTCCTGAAGATGTACGGCGCCGACATCGTCTACTCGCCCGGCAACCTGGGCTCGAACGGCGCGGTCGCCAAGGCGCTCGAGATGGCCGAGGAAGATCCGAGCTACTACATGCCGTACCAGTACGGCAACATGGCGAACCCCGACGCGCACTACAACGGGACCGCGAAGGAGATCCTCGAGGAGCTCGACCAGGTCGACCCGTTCGCCGCGGGCCTCGGCACCGGCGGCACGCTCATGGGCAACGCCCGCCGCTTCAAGGAGGAGCTCGGCGACACGGTGAAGATCGTCGCCGCCGAGCCGATGCAGGGCGAGCCCGTCCAGGGCCTGCGGTCGCTCGATGACGGATTCATCCCTCCCATCATCGACTTGTCGCTGCTCGACCGGAAGATCTTCGTGACGAACCACGACGCGATCGTCTGGACGCGCCGACTCCTCGACGAGGAGGGCATCTTCGCCGGCGTCTCGAGCGGGGCGATCCTCAAGATCGCCGTCCGCGTCGCCGAGGAGATGGACGAGGGCAACGTCGTGTTCATCGTCTGCGACGACGGCTGGAAGTACCAGTCGAGCGGGATCTACACGCTGCCCGTTGACGAGATAGAGAACCTCGACGCCACCGTTTGGTGGTAGGAAGCACCACATGCCCTTCAACGTCGGCGGACCCGAGCTCATCATCATCCTGATCATCGCCCTGCTCGTGCTGGGTCCGAAGAAGCTCCCGGACTTCGGCCGCTCGCTCGGCAACGGCATGCGGGAGTTCAAGGACTCGCTCACCGGCGCGGACCCGCGCCACAACGACGACGACGAGGACGAGCGGCTCGCACTGCGGTAGTCGCGCCCCTGCGCGGCTAGCCTGACCGGGCGTGAAGATCGCCCGGAACCTGCTCGACCAGATCAACGACCACGCGCGCGCCGACCTCCCGCACGAGTGCTGCGGCGCCGTGGGAGTGCGCGACGGCGTGGCGACGAAGGTCTACCCCTGCAAGAACGAGGCCGCGAGCGCGATGAAGTTCGAGATGGGCATCGACCTCTTCCACGCGCTCGAGGACATCGAGGAGCGCGGCGACGAGCTCGGGGCCATCTACCACTCGCACCCGAGGACCGAGGCGTATCCGTCGCAGACGGACATGAACTGGTCCGAGCAGTACCCCGGCGTCGAGTGGATCATCGTGAGCCTCCGCGACGGCGAGACGTCCCCGCGTTCGTTCCACGTCACGCGCTCGAGCGTCGAAGAGGTCCCCGTGGAGGTCGTGTGACGCTCGTCTGCCCGACGTGCAGCCGCGAGCACGGCGACGACGCGCGCTTCTGCGAGTCCTGCGCCGTGCCGCTCGTCTTCGAGGGCGGGCCCGGCGAGGCCCAGGTCACCGAGCGCCAGGCGCGCGCGCGGAAGATCAACAAGCAGTACCTGGAGGGGGACCTCGTCCGCGTCGCCGTCGGGCGCCAGCAGGCCGAGGCCGAGCTCATCCAGAACCTGCTGCTCGAGGAGGGCGTCCCGTCGACGCTTCGGCGCACGCGCGGCTTCGACGTGCCCGAGATGCTGTTCGCGGGCCCGCGCGACGTGCTCGTCCCGCAGTCGGGCGAGGAGATCGCGCGCGAGATGCTCTCGCGCGCCGAGCGCCCGTGGCGCCCGACCCAGCATCCGCGCGGGGTCAAGCCGATCGCGTGGACGCTCCTCGCCCTGTTCTGCATCGGCTTCGCCGCCTGGGTCGTCAACGCGATCATCGGATGAGCGATCCGCACCACTACCCGCAGCGGGCGTTCAGCCTGCCGCCCGACGCGACCGAGATCGTGCTGCTGCGCCACGGCGCGTCCGCGCACGCCGTCCGGGGCGAGTCGTTCCCGCTCGTCAACGGCCAGGGCGACCCGCCGCTGGCGCCGGAGGGCGTCGAGCAGGCGGCGGACGCCGCCGAGCGCCTCGCCCGCGAGGAGCTCGCCGCGATCTTCGTCACGCCCCTGCAGCGCACGTCGCAGACCGCCGCGCCGGTCGCCGCCGCGCACGGCCTCGAGCCCACCGTCGTGCCCGATCTGGTCGAGGTGCACCTGGGGGAGTGGGAGGGCGGCGAGTACCGCATCCGCGCGCACGAGGGCGACCCGCTCATCCGGCGCGTGATCGAGGAGGAGGACTGGGCGCTGATCCCGGGCGCCGAGTCGATGGACGACGTCGCCGCGCGCGCCCGCGCCGGCATCGAGCACATCGTGGCAACGGTCGGCTCCGGCGTCTCGGCGCTCGCGGTCCTGCACGGCGGGATCATCGGCGAGCTGTGCCGGCAGGCGACCGGCGGGCGCCCGTTCGCGTTCATCCACGCCGACAACTGCTCGATCTCGCGGATCGTCGTCTTCGCCGACGGGCGCTGGCTCCTACGGTCGTTCAACGACATCAGCCACCTCGCAGCGGTCGGCGCGGACGACACCGTCGCCGTCAGGGCCGACGCCGCGGCCGGCGGGCCGCAGCACTCCGCCTAGGCGCGCCCGGCCGACTTCGTCAGGTGGATGCGCCACGCCGCCTCGGTGTGGCGCAGCGATCGTCCGTGAAACGCGCGTTCGAGTGCCTCGAGAGGCGAGCTGCCGACCCCTGCCTCGACCGCCAGGGCGACCGCCGCCTGCTCGCCCTCCTCGCGCGCGAGCAGGTCGATGACCGTGCCGCCGAGGAGGTGCGCGTCGCGCACCGCCGGCGGGAACGAGGGAGGAGCGCCGTCACGCAGCCGCCGAGCGATGGCGGGGCGCGCGTAGGACGTCTGCCGCGAGAAGTACTGCGCAGCGCCCCATGTCAGCCACGCCCACCGCAGCTCGCGCCGCAGCCGCTGCGGGCTCCACGGCGGCGCGAGCGCGGGGTTCGACGACGCGAGCACGAGCCGCGTGTAGAGGGCGGCGGGGGTGAGCTGAAGCATCTCGCGCGACCCGCTCACGCCGGACGCGCGCTCGTCGAGCGTCTCCGGCGCGAGCGCGTGGACCCCGTCGGACCCGAACCAGCCGGCCAGGTAGCGGCGCGACGCGGGCGTCGTCAGGCGCCGCACGATCGGCAGGACCGGCTGGGCGAGGTCGAGCTGCACCGCCGTCTCGTGCAGCACCACCGCCACCTCGCCGTCGGGCAGCGACGGGAACCGCTCCTGCAGCCGCGCGCGTGTGTCCTCGAGCAGCCGCAGGACGCCGATCGCGCCCTGCTCGTCCTCGCTCGCGTGGCGCGCGCAGAAGTTGTCCGAGAGGGTCTCGAGCCAGCTCACGGTGGCGCCGTCAGCGCGACTTCGCCATGTCCGTCTCGTAGTCGAGCTCGCTGCGCACCCCGAGGCGCCGCAGGATCGCGTTGGCGGTCTCGAGCGAGGGCGCGTCGACGACCGCGTCGGCGAGGCGGGCCGCGGTGTCCATCGCGACGAGCGGATCGAGGTAGAAGGTGATCGCCGCGACGGGGGAGAGCTCGACGGTGCGCCGGCCCTGGCGGATCGTGGTCCGGCCGGTCGCGCCGCGGGCGCACCGGACGGCCATCGCGCTCGCCTCGGTGGGCACGTTGGCGATCGCCGCCTCGAGCGTCTGTGCCTGCCTGTCGTCGAGCCCCATCGCGCCGAGCCAGCCGCCCTTGTTGGCGACCTCGGAGATCCGCTCCATCACCTCGACGAGGGTCAGCTCGCCGTCGCAGCCGGCGCCGAAGACGCCGAGCACGACCCGCAGGCCCGACCCCTGGAGGTGGCGCGCCGCGGCGAGCAGCAGCGCGTCGGCCAGCGGGCTCGCCAGCCCGGGCTCGTCGCCGTGGCCGAGGACGTCGCCGCCGACGTCGAGCAGGACGAGCGTGTCGCACTCGAGCTTGCGCGCGGCGTCGGCCAGGCCCTCGGCGATCTTGGCGGGGCCGGGGTTCGGGTCGACGAGGACCGTGCGCTCCCCGAGGTGCCCGGCCATGTGCGACTCGGCGAACGTGACGCGGCCGGGGCCCTCCGTGCCGAGGGTGGCAAGGGCCACGGTCTCGTTGAGCAGCTCGGCGCCGGTGATCTCGTCCAGCCGGCGGGGCCCGGGGATCGGGTCGATCGGCCGGCGCTCCCAGGTGATCCCGCCGACGATGGCGTCCGCGCCGAAGGCGCGGGCGTGCATGGCGCTCGCGAGGGCGCCGACCACGTCGCCGCCCCCGCCGATCCCGATGCTGAGGACGCGCTTGGCGCCCTGCAGCGGCAA
>CADCVT010000093.1 GCA_902806215.1 uncultured Solirubrobacteraceae bacterium
CGTCGGTGGCCTCCTGCTGCGACCGCGCGTACAGCTCGACGAGCAGGTGGACCACGATCTTGTCGTCCTCGTGCTTGTGGAATCGCACGTGGGTGAAGAACTCGCGCGTGCCGAAGTCGCCGAACGCGGCGTAGCTCAGGTGGTCGCCCGCGTCGGGCCCCGAGCAGCTCTCGACGTCGTCGGCCTCGACGGTCACGGTGACGCTCGCGACCCACGGCGTCCCGGCGATCATCCGCTCCCAGCGGTCCTCGATCGGGGTGACCCGGCCCTCGAGGAACCCGAGGTGCGGCTGGTCGTGCATGCAGTCCAGGCACTGCACGACCGCCTCCTGGAGCTCGTCGACCACCTCCGACCGCTCCCCGTTGGAAGGATCGATCTTGTGGATGCCCTCGTAGTGCACCTGCACCTCGAGGTCTTGCGACCAGCACCGGTAGCAGCGGAGCCAGGCAGGAGCGGTCTCGGTCGCCATGCTGCGAAAGTCTATGCGCGTGAGCACCGTCCTCTACGAGTCGTCCTCCCGCGTGGCCACGCTGACCCTCAACCGCCCCGAGCGGCTCAACGCGATCACGCCCGCCCTGATCACCGATCTGCGCGCCGCGCTCGAGCGTGCGTGGGCCGACGACGACGTCCACGCGATCCGCCTGCGGGGCGCCGGCCGGGGCTTCTGCGCCGGCTACGACATCGGCTGGGGCGCCGAGATGATGCAGGACGCCGAGGGCGACAAGCCCTGGGATCCCATCGCCGACTACCAGATGATGTCGCGCTTCGTCGACGCCTACATGGCCCTGTGGCGGTCCCCGAAGCCGGTGATCGCGCAGGTGCACGGCTTCTGCGTCGGCGGCGGGACCGACTTCGCCCTGTGCAGCGATCTCATCGTCTGCGCAGAGGACTGCCGGATCGGGTACCCGCCGGCTCGTGTCTGGGGCTCGCCGACCACGATGATGTGGACCTACCGCCTCGGCCTCGAGCGCTCCAAGCGCCTGCTGCTCACCGGCGACGCCCTCGACGGGCGGCGCGCGGCGGAGTGGGGCCTCGCGTCGGAGGCGGTCCCGGCGTCCGACCTCGACGAGGCGGCGCTCGCGCTGGCCGGGCGCGTGGCCCGTCTGCCGAAGAACCAGCTCCACATGATGAAGCTGCTCGTCAACCAGGTCATCGAGCAGATGGGGCTCTCGACGAACCAGCTCGTGGGAACGCTGCTCGACGGCGCCGCGCGGCACACCCCCGAGGGCACGGCGTTCTCGCAGGCAGCGCTCGAGGACGTGCGCCAGACCGTGCGCGACCGCGACGCGCCGTTCGGCGACTACGGCGAGGGGCCGAGGACCGCATGAAGCCCCTCGGGGCGGTGCTCGCCGGCGGCCGCGGGTCGCGGCTCGGCGGCAAGAAGGCGACGGCGGAGCTGCGCGGGCGACCGCTGCTCGACTGGACGGTCGAGGCGCTGCGCCGCACGGTCGAGGACGTCGTCGTCATCGCCAAGGAGGCGACGCCGCTGCCGCCCACCGACGCGCCGGTGTGGCGCTCCGAGCCGGCCGACTTCCACCCGCGGCACGGCATCGTGAGCGCGCTGCGCGGAGCCCGCGGCCGGCCGGTGGTCGTCGTCCCGGTCGACATGCCGCTCGTGCCCGAGGCGCTCATCGAGACGATGCTCGCGCTCGTCGACGACGGTGCGTCCGCGGCGATCCCCGAGGCCGGCGGGCACATCCACCCGCTGTGCGCGGCCTACCACCCGTCGGCGCTCGCGCCGCTCGAGTCCGCCGGCCGCGACGAGCCGCTCAAGCGCACGCTGGACCGCCTCGGCGCCGCGGTCGTCTCGGCCGAGCACCTCGGCGGGCGCCTGCTCAACATCAACACGCCCGCCGACCTCGCGATCGCCGAGCGGATGCTCGACGAGCGCGTGCCGGTCAGCGAGGCGTGGGACGCGCACGCCGAGGACTGGATCGCCTGGGCGCGGTCGGCAGAGCACGACCACGTCTACTGGCTGTTCGCGCGCCCGCGGCTGCTCGAGCTGCTGCCCGAGCCCGGGCAGCTGACGCTCGACGTCGGCTGCGGCGAGGGGCGCCTGGCCCGCGAGCTGCAGGAGCTCGGGCACACGGTGCTCGGCGTCGACAGCTCGCCGCGGCTCGCCGAGGCCGCGCGAGCGGCGGACCCGCCGACGCAGGTGCTCGTGCGCAGCGTCGTCGACCTCCCGCTCGACGATGGCGTGGCGGACCTCGCGGTCGCGTGCATGTCGCTGCTGTGCTTCGAGGACCTCGACGCCTCGGTCGCCGAGATCGCTCGCGTCCTGCGCCCGGGCGGGAGCTTCTGCTTCGCGACGCTCCACCCGTCGAACTCGTCCGCGCAGGCCGGGGGCGGCAGCTACTTCGCCGAGACGCCGTTCGTCGACATCCGCGAGCGGCTGGGCCTGAGCATGACCTTCCACGACATCCACCGGCCGCTGTCGGCGATCACCGGAGCACTCGAGCGGGCGGGGCTGCTGCTCGAGACGCTGCGCGAGCCGCTCCCGGACGCCGACCACCTCGCGTCCCATCCCGAGGTGGCCCGCTGGCGCCGCGAGCCGTGCTTCCTGCACGGCCGCGCGGTCAAGCGCTAGCGACGCAGCGGGATGCGGCGCGCGCCGCAACGGCGGTTGAACTCATCCTGCACCCCGAAGCCGCGACGTGCGAGGCCCCGGACGCAGACCGCGATCACGTCCTTGCGGCCGACGCGGCGGGGGATCCGGTAGACGACGCGCGCAGCGGCACCGTCGCGTCCCGAGCGCGCCGCCCGCGCCATGCCGAGACGCTCGTAGCGCCGTGCGTCTCGGCGTCCGAGGTAGACCACCATCGTGCGGCCGGCGGCACCGAGGTCGCGCGCGCCCGAGGCGCGCACGCGGACGCGGGCGAACCCGCGGCGGCGCGTCGCGCGGGGCCGGCCGAACGCGTACCGCGGGAACGCGCGCACCTCGAGCACGTTCGACGCCGCGCCGCCGGCGACCGCGCGATACCGCGTGTTGCGCGTCACGGCGGTGCGGCCCGTGAACACCGAGTCGGTGCCGGCGGTGGTCCGCCCGTTCGCCACCCACCGGCCGTAGGGGAAGCGGTCGGCCTGCCACTCGACCGGCGCGCCGCCGGTGCCGCGCAGCTCCGAGCCGACGGCCCCGGCGAATTCGACCGACCTTCCCGCGAGGACGGCGAACCCGTCGGCAGCGAGGTCAACGCCTCTCGGAGCGGGCCGCAGGAGGCTCCGGTGTGCGTAGACGTTCTCCCTGACCGACGTGAACACCAGGCCGCCGGCGACCGCGACCGCGTCGGGTGTCGTCTCCGAGGAGCCGCTGTGTGCGACCGAGGGCAGCTCGACCACCGTGCGGATCGCGCCCGTCCCGCGATCGAGGACGAGGATCGCGTACTCGCGGTGGACGAGGACGGTGCCCCCTGCGACCGCGATCCCGGGGTTCGTGCCGCTGCCCCCGCTTCTCCGCGGGTCGCGTGCCGTCCAGAGCACGCGCCCGCCGAGCGCTTCGCGCGCCGTGACGAGCCCGTCGTCTGCGGCGGTGTACTCGACGCCTCCCGCAATGGCGGGGTCGCGTCCGGCCGGATACTGCCCGGCCGATGCGCCGCTGTCGGCGAGCGATGCCTCGCGCGGCTCGTCGTTGCCGTAGCGGCCGAGCGGGTACACGACGCCGTCCGCTACGGCCGTGCCGCCGGTCTGGCAGTCGGTCGTGCCACGCTGCCACAGCGAGCGGCCGTCGGCGAGGGCCAACGCCTCGGCGCCGCCGCAGCGGGTGGCGAAGAAGGCGCGGTCGCCGGCGATCGCCGCGGAGAAGTCGTCCGGACCCGTCAGGTCGCGCGCCCACTGCTGCCGGCCGTCGCTTGCGCGGACGCCGGCGATCTCGACCTTCGGCCCGGATCCGTCGGACAGCGAGATGACGACGAGACCGTTGCCCGCGGTCAGGGCGCCCACGCTGCGGTTCTCGCCGAACTCGGTCCTCCAGGCGGGCTGTCCCGTGACGGCGTCGAGCGCGACGAGGTCGCCGGTCGACGTGTCGGTCGCGATCAGGCGCCCGGCTGCGTAGACCATCGGCAGTGTCGGTGACCACCGCGCCTGCCAGATCCTGCGGCCTGTGCCTGCATCGAGCGCGGTGGCAAGGCCGTCCCCGAGCGTGTGGACGCGTCCACCCGCAACGATCATCTGCTTCGGCGTCCCGGTCACGTCAGCGGTCCACACCTGCTCGAGCGGCCCGAACACCGTGGTGTCGCCGGTCGTCCGCGTGTGTGCGGGGTTGCCGTCGAGGTTCCACTCGGCCTCGTCGCCGCCCACGGCCGCCGGGGGCGGGGGCGGCTTCTCGTCGGGTGGCGGCTCCTGCGAGGGCGGCGGCTGCAGCGGCGGGAGCGTGGGCACCTGCGCCGCGGCGCCCGCCGGAGCCAGCGCGACGAGGAGTCCGGCGACAGCGACCAGGAAGCGGGCTCGCACCGGAGCGGAGCCTACTCCTCGTGCGGTCGGCTCAGGCCGAGGGGTCGTTGAGGAGGCGGCCTTCCATGCCTCCGGCGACCGTGATCACCTGGCCGGTCACGTGACCGGAGGCGGGGGAGGAGAGCCAGACGATCGCGCGGGCGATGTCCTCCGGTGTGGCGACCTTGCGCAGCGGCATCGTCGCGGTGATCGTGCTCAGCGTCTCGGGTGTCAACGCGTCCTCGGCCATCGGCGTCAGCGTCCAGCCGGGCGAGACGACGTTGATGCGCGCGTTCGGCGCGTCGCGCACGACCTCGTTCTTCAGCGAGCGCGCGAGGCCGAACGCGATCGCGGCCTTCGCCGCCGCGTAGTCGGCGTGGCCGGCCTCGCCGAACTCGCCGGCGGTCGAGGCGACCATGACGAGCGCGCCGTCGCCCTGCTCGCGGACGTGGCGCAGGAACCCGCGGGCGGTCAGCATCGTCGCGGTGAGGTTCGCGCGGAGCGTCGCCTCCCAGCGCTCGAGCTCCATGTCGGCGACGGGCGTGTCGTCCGTCGGCCACACACCCGCGTTGGCGACGCACACGTCGAGGCGGCCGAGGGCGTCGACGGCGGCGGGGATCAGCGCATCGGCCTCCTTCTCGACGCGCAGGTCGGCCTGGAGCGCGACGCCGCCGATGTCGTCGGCGATCGCCTTGGCCGCCGTCACGTTGCGGTGGTAGTGCACGCCGACCCGGGCGCCCTCGGCGGCGAACGCGCGCGCCGTCGCCTCGCCGATCCCTCCGGAGCCGCCGGTCACGAGGACGGCGGCGTGCTCGAGCCCGAGGTCCATTCGCCTATCCGCCGATGGCGGACATCGTCCGCAGCGGCTGCACGAACCCGGGCTCGTTGACGTGGTGCTTGAGCTCCTTGCGCCACACCGCCTCGCGGATGATCCGCTCGAGGTCGTCGTCGCTCGCGCCCGTGCGCAGCGGCTCGCGCAGGTCGGTCTCGCCGACGCTGAACAGGCACGTGCGGAGCTTGCCGTCGGCGGTGATGCGGATGCGGTTGCAGTCGCCGCAGAACGGCTCTGAGAGCGGGTTGATGAAGCCGATCTTCCCCTGGCCGTCGGCGAACCGGTAGACCCGCGCGGTCGCGCTGGGCTCGCGCGGCATCGGCTCGAGCGGGAACACGGCGTGGATCGCCGCGCGCAGCTCGTCGCCGGGGAGGACCTTGTCGCGGTCCCAGTTGCGGTCGCCGTCGAGCGGCATGAACTCGATGAACCGCACCTCGTACGGATGCTCGCGCGCGAACCGCGCGAACGGGAGCACCTCGTCCTCGGTGAACCCGCGCAGGGCGACGGCGTTGACCTTGATCGGGTGCGCCTCGGGGAACGCCGCGAGCGTCTCGAGGCCCCTGAGGACCTGCGGCAGCGAGTCGCGGCGGGTCATCTCGAAGAAGCGGTCGCGCTGCAGCGAGTCGATCGAGACGTTGAACCGGTTGACGCCGGCATCGACGAGGGCCTTCGCGTCGCGCTCGAGGAGGTAGCCGTTCGTGGTCACGGAGAGGTCGTCGACGAGCGGCGCGAGCATCGCGGCGAGGCTCGGGAAGTCCTTGCGCACGAGCGGCTCGCCGCCGGTCAGGCGCACGTCGCGGACGCCGAGCGACGCGAAGACCCCGACGAGGCGTTCGATCTCCTCGAACGTGAGGACGCCGGCGCGGTCGAGCCATGGGAGCCCCTCGGCGGGCATGCAGTACTGGCAGCGGAAGTTGCAGCGGTCGGTGACGGAGAGCCGCAGATCGCCGATCGTCCTTCCGTGCCCGTCCCGCAGCTGGTCGCGCTCCATCCGAAGGCAGCGTACCCTGCCCGCCGTGCCCGCCCCGCGCCATCTGACCACGCTCGTGCTCGTCTCCGCGATCGCCGCCTCCGGCTGCGGACGCGAGAGCGAGGAGGAGAAGGTCCGCGCCAAGCTCGACGAGTTCGCGTCGGCGACGGCGAAGAAGGACTACGACACGATCTGCGACGACGTCTTCTCCGAGAAGCTCGTCGAGCAGGTCAAGAGGACGCTGCCGTGCGAGGTCGCGCTGAAGCAGTCCGACCTCGGCGCCGCGAAGTCGCCGAAGCTCGACATCAAGCGCATCCGCGTCGACGGCAAGCGCGCTACCGCCGACGTGACGAGCTCCGCCGCCAACCAGCGGCCGTCCAAGGACACCGTCCAGCTCGTGCAGGAAGCCGGCGGCTGGCGGATCATCGCGCTGAGCAGCAGCTGATGCACGGCAAGGTCGTGCTCATCACGGGCGCGGCGCGCGGGATCGGCGCGGCGACCGCGCTGCTGCTCGCGGCGCTCGGCGCTCAGCTGTCGCTCGTCGGGCTCGAGGGGGACGAGCTGCGCGCGGTCGCCGCCTCGTGCGGGCCGGACGCGCTGGCGATCGAGGGCGACATCACCGATCTGCCGGCGATGGAGCGCGCGATGGCGCAGACCGCCGAGCGCTTCGGCCGCATCGACGTCGTCTACCAGAACGCGGGGATCGGCAGCGGGGGCACGCTCAGCCTCATCCAGCCCGAGGCGATCGACCGCACGCTCGAGGTCAACGTGCTCGGCGCGTTCCGCGTCGCGCGCGCCGCGATCCCGCACCTCGAACGCAGCGGCGGATACCTGCTCGTCAACGCGTCGATCGCGGCGCTGGCCAACGGCTTCCCGGGCTTCGGCGCGTACTCGATGAGCAAGGCGGCGACCGAGGCGCTGGCCAACACGCTGCGGGTCGAGCTCAAGCACCACGGCATCGACGTCGGCTGCGCGTACTTCTCGTGGATCGACACCGACATGGTCCGCGGGGCGCAGGAGCACAAGGCGTTCCGGACGCTGCGCGGGACGCTCGTCGGGCCGATGGCCAAGACGTCGCCGGTGAGCGTCGCGGTCGACGCCGCGATCCGGGGCATGGAGCGCCGCTCGCGGATCGTCGTCGCGCCGTGGTGGGTCCGCGGGATGCTCCCACTGCGCGCGCTGCTCCAGCCGCTGTCCGAGCCGACGATCCGCCCGGCGATCCCGGCGATCGAGCGCGAGTACGCCGAGGAGATGGAGGCGCTGGGGCCCGACGAGGTGTTGAAGCCCGTCGGGCCGGGCGGGGAGGCCGCGGCGCGCTAGCGGGGAGCCGCGGCGCGCAGCGTCGCCTCGAAGTCCGTGCGCGCGATCGGGCCGACGTTCGGGCTCGTGGTCCCCGCGTCGAGGTAGCGCTGAATGCCCGCCTGGACGTCGTCGGCGCTGCCGACCGCGGTCAGCGCGTCGATGAACTCCTCCGAGATCGCCTCCTGCATCGCGTCGCCGTCGCCGCTCTGGGCGGCCTCGTCGAAGGCGGAGAGCTGGTCGCCGAACCCGCTGCGCTCGATCATCGCGCGGTAGAACGGCAGGCCCATGTAGGGCAGGAGGTCCTTGCGCATCGACGCGTACGCGACCTGCGGATCGTCCGTGCACGCACTTGGAACGGCCGCGACGATGTCGAAGCCCTCGAGCGTCTTGCCCACCTTCTCGCGGCCGGCGGTGACCTCGGGGACGACGACGTCGCGGATGTAGTTGGGGTTGCAGAGCCAGAGGATCACGCCGTCGGCGAACTCGCCCACCGCGCGGAGCATGTTCGGGCTCAGGCCAGCGGCGTAGATCGGCAGGTAGGGCCGGACCTCCATCCCGAGCCGGAACGCCGTCTGCCACTTCGCGCCGGCGCCGGGCGGCTCCTCGCCGCGGAAGATCGCGCGCAGGATCGCGACGTACTCGCGCATCTCTGACACGGGCTTGTCGATCGTCTGGCCGTGCCAGCCCTCGACGACGGGCCGGTGGCTGACGCCGAGGCCGAGCACGAAGCGGCCGCCGGCGATCTCGTCGATCGTCGCCGCGGTCTGCGCCATCGTCGCCGGCGTCCGCGTGTAGATCGGCACGACGCCGGTGCCGACCTTCACCCGGTCGGTCTGCGAGGCGTAGTGCGCGAGCACCGTCAGCGACTCGCGGCCGTTGATGTGCGTGACGTAGACCGACTCGTAGCCGAGCTCCTCGGCCAGCCGGACGCGGCCGACCGCCTGCTCCAGCGACCGCCCCACGGAGATGAACGACCCGACGCCCATCAGAGCGCTCCCGTGAACGCCCGGAACCGGCCGCCGTCGGTCTCGGGCCGGCCGTGACCGAACAGCGCGACCTTCACCGGCAGCTCGCCGAGGCGCTTGGCGCTGCGGCGGTTGGCCTCCGGGTCGGGCGTGAATGTCTGCAGCGGCAGCCGCAGCCCGCGCGGGAAGCCGAGCAGCGGATGCTGGTTGTTGAGGACGTCGCCGAGGATCAGCACGCCGTCGCGCTCGCGCCACAGCGCGATGTGCCCGACGGAGTGGCCAGGGACGTGCAGCACGGTGAAGCCGGCGACCTCGTCGCCCTCGGCCAGGGTGCGCGCGACCGGATGGCCGGGGCCGAGCATCACCTTGGCGAACACGGTGTTGATGAGCGCGTCCGGCTGGCGCTTGGCGATGAGGCTCGTGTCCTCGACCGCCGCGGCGTCCTCGGCGTGCGCCCAGACCGGGATCCCGAGCTTCGACGCGACCGCGTGCGTCGCGCCGACGTGGTCGGGGTGCGCGTGCCCGACGACGTGCGCGGCGAGCGTCCGGCCGCGCAGCGCCTTGAGGATCAGCCAACCCTCCAGCCGGGTCATCGCGTCGACGAGCACATCGCCCTCGGCATGCTCGATGAGGTAGCAGTTGATGGCGTACGGGGGCACGCCGGTGATGAGGTGGACGCCGTCGGCTACCTGTCGCATGCCGGGGATCCTAAGCGGGGTAGGCCTCTCGGATGATCCAGGTCTTCCAGGCGGAGTGGTGCCCCTACTCGGCCATGCTGCGACAGCGGCTCACCGAGCTCGGCGTCGACTACACGATCCGGCAGGTCGCGCCCCAGTCCTCCGACCGCGACGACCTCCAGCAGGCCACCGGTCAGGACTCGATCCCGGCCGTGGTCCTCGAGGACGGCACGGTCGTCGCCGGCGACACCGAGGACATCATCGCCAAGATCGAGGAGCAGTTCGACTCGCACGGCTGGGAGGACGGGCACCGCCAGCAGGCGGTCGCTCACCAGTCGATCACGCCCTAAGGGGTGGGCGCGCGGAAGCCGAGGTCGTCGGGGTAGGGGCCGTGGCCGAGCAGGCCCTCGGCCTCGCGGGCAAGCTGCGCGAGCGCGATCCCGAACGGTCCCGGCCCCGTCGACGCCCGCTGGACGCCGAGCTCCTGCAGCGCGTCGAGCGACGGCGACTTCGGCGACGCGAACACGCTGATCGGGCCGACCTCCTGGACGAGCCTGCCGATCACGTCGCCGTCGCTGAGCCCGGGGACGAAGACGACGTCGGCTCCGGCCTCGAGGAACGCGCGGCCTCGGGCGATCGCGTCGTCGAGCGCGTCGGCCGGGTCGTCGGCACGCAGGAACACGTCGGTGCGCGCGTTGACGACCAGCGGCACGCCGGCGGCCTCGCCCGCGGCGACGGCGTCGGCCACGCGCGCGACGGACACGTCGAGCGGATCGACCTTGTCCTCGAGGTTGCACCCGACGATCCCCACCTCGAGCGCGGCGGTGATGGTCGCCCGCACGTCGCCGTAGCCGGACTCGAGGTCGGCGGTCACCGGCACCTCCGGCGTCGCGGCGGCGATGCGGCCGCACATCGCAATCATCAGGTCGACCGGGATGTTCTCGCCGTCGCGGTAGCCGTGCGCCTCGGCGATGGCGTGGGAGGCGGTGGCGAGCGCCTGGCAGCCGGGCTGCGCCGCGACGACGCGGGCCGAGGCGGCGTCCCAGACGTTGACGAGCACGAGCAGCTCGGGCGCGGCGTGCAGCATCCGCAGCCGCTCGGCTCGCGCCGCCGCGGCGCGCACGGGGGTCATGCCGTCACCGCCGCGCGCGCGTCGCGCAGGCGCCCGCTCACGTCGTCGGCCCACGGCGCGCCGACCTCGGCGACGACGTCGGCGGCGATCTCGAGGTTGCGCCCGAGGCGGTCGAGCGGGAAGTCGCGAGCGCCGAGCACGCGGGCGAGCCAGCCGATCTGGTCGTGCAGGGTCGTCGCGCCCTGCGCGTCGAGCATCGCCCAGTGCAGGATGTACTGGTTGTCGTGCACGCACCACGCCTGCCCGGCGTCGCCGTAGCGCTCCTCCTCGTCGGGGAACTCCGCGCGGTAGCGCGCGCAGACCTGCTTGGCCAGCGAGCGCAGGTCGATCGTCGAGCCGTCGGGGGCGACCTCCTCCAGCGGCGCGGCCGCGCCGCTCGGTGGCGCCAGGCGCCCTCTAGTCGGCGACGACATGCATGTGCTCCAGTCGCTCGAGCTTGATCGCGTCGTCGAGCGACGGGTCGATCCGGCCGTGGGAGAGGGCGTGCTCGTTCGACTTCATGTAGGTCTTGAAGCAGTCGCGGTCGCGCCAGCGCGAGACCATCACGAGCTCGCCCGCGTCGCGGTCGGACTGCCAGACCTGGAGGTCGACGAACCCCTCGAACTCGTCGACGAGGCGAGCACGGGCGCGGAACGCCGTGACGAGCTCGTCGGCGCGCTCGGCGGGCACCCGGAGGCGGGACATCGAGACGTACATCCAGGGGCGAAGCCTAATGCCGCGGGGTGCCGGACTCCCGATCCGCCTGTCGTTCGCGAACATCCCGGCCATGTCGATCCTGAAGGTCGCGCAGATGGGGCATCCCGTGCTGCGCACGCCCGCCCGCCGCGTCGATCCCGAGTCGATCGGCTCGCCCGACCTCCAGCGCCTCGTCGACGACATGGTCGAGACGCTGAAGGACTACGACGGCATCGGCCTCGCCGCGCCGCAGGTGCACGTCCCGCTGCGGGTGTGCCTGATCGGCGTCGTCGAGGAGGCCGAGGAGGGCAGCCCGCAGGAGGTCCGCATCGTCGTCGCGATCAACCCGACGGTCACGCCGCTGACCGAGGAGACGATCGTCGGCGTCGAGGGCTGCCTGTCGATGACCGACCTACGCGGCCTCGTCCCGCGGTATCGCGCCGTCCGGCTCGAGGCGCTCGACCGCGGCGGCGAGCCGTTCTCGCTCGAGCTCGAGGGCTACCCGGCGGTCGTCGCCCAGCACGAGACCGACCACCTCGACGGCGTCCTCTTCGTCGACCGCATGCCCGACCTGCGAAGCCTCGCCTTCAGCCGCGAGTTCGTCCGCTACGGCGTCGAGTACGACGAGGTTCTCTGAGCGCCCTGATTCAGAGCGCTAGGGCGTCTTGAGGATCAGCGCGACGACGCCGCCCATGAACGCGATGACGCCGAACGTCAGCGCGGTGCCGAAGTTCGTCGCTCCCGCGAGCTCGGCGATGAGCGTCACGACGACGAGAAGCGCGACGAGGATGCCGAGCTGGACAGGGAGCCTCATCGGGCGACCGCCCGTTCCTCGAGCAGCTCGAGCAGGGACGCGACGTCTCGCTCCGGCGGCTCGTCGGCCAGGAGCTTGAGCGCGGCGCGGCGGCCGCCGAGGGCGCGGAGCCCTCGCTCGCCGTGCTCGACGACGAAGTCGGCCAGCGCGCCCGCCCGGCGGACGTCGGCGCGGACGGCGGGGAGGTCGAGCCCTGTGCGGTGCTCGTCGAGCGCCGCGACGAGCTCGTCGATGCCTCTCGCGGGCGGGACGCTCGAGACCGCGAGCACGGCCGTCTCCCGCTCGCCCAGCGACCGCAGCGCGGCGTTGAGGTCGCGGCGCGCGCGCAGGGCGACGTCGCCCAGGTCGGCCTTGGTCACGACGAGCACGTCGGGCACCTCCATGATCCCCGCCTTGATGAACTGAAGCGCGTCGCCCGAGCCCGGCTGGACCACGACGGCGACGGTGTCGGCCACCTCGGCGACCTCGGTCTCGGACTGGCCCACGCCGACGGTCTCGATGACGACGATGTCGAACGCGGCGCTGAGCGCCTGCGCGGCCGCCCGCGTCGCCGGCGCGAGGCCGCCGAGGCGCCCGCCCGCCGCGGTGCTGCGGATGAGGACGGCGGTGTCGGCCGGGTCGAACTCGATCCGCGCGCGGTCACCGAGCAGCGCGCCGCCGCTGCGCTTGGACGAGGGGTCGACGGCGAGCACCGCGACGCTGCGCCCGTCGCGGCGCCACGCGCCGACGACCGCGCTCAGCAGCGACGACTTGCCGGCCCCCGGAGGACCGGTGACGCCGACGACGCGGCCGCGCTGCTCGAGCCCGGCGACCTCGCGCAGCAGCGCGGCGACGTCGTCGCGGCGCGTCGTGCTCTCGATCAGGTTCAGCGCGGCCGGCGCTGCCGAGAGGTCGCGCTCGCGCAGCCTCGCTCCCACCTCTGATCCCTCACCGGCCATCGGTACGGCAACGTAGCGAGACAGGCGCCTAGGGACCCTGGCTCTCGGCCAGGCGGCGCATCGCGTAGCGGAACCAGTTCGGTCCGTAGGGCGTGTAGACGATCGCGCCGAGCCGCTCGGCCTCGTCGGGGCGGATCCCGAGGAGCATCTCCACCGGCGCGGGCGGGCACGCCTCGCGCAGCAGGCCGTGATGCGTGGCGAGCGAGTCGGTCATGCTCGCTGGTGGCGAGCGCGAACAGCGCGCGCCGCCGGACGCTCACAACCGCGCCGAACGTACGCGCTGCCGTGCCAGGGCCCGGCACGACGTACGTTCGCGGGTCACGCCGGCTCGGCGACGCCGTTGCGCTCCGCGACGAGCGCGACGATGTCGCCCATGATCTTCGTCAGGTCGAAGTCCTTCGGCGTGTAGACCGCGGCGACCCCGGCGGCTTTGAGCGGCTCGACGTCCGCCTCGGGGATGATCCCGCCGACGATCACCGGCACGTCGACGCCGCGCTCGCGCAGCGCCGCGACGACCGACGGGATGAGCTCGCGGTGCGACCCAGACAGGATCGAGAGGCCCACGACGTGGACGCCCTCCTGCAGCGCGCTCGCCGCGATCTGCGCCGGCGTCAGCCGGATGCCTTCGTACACGACCTCCATGCCCGCGTCGCGGGCGCGGACGGCGATCTGCTCCGCGCCGTTGGAGTGCCCGTCGAGGCCCGGCTTGCCGACGAGGATCTTCAGCCGCCGGCCGAGGCCCTCGGACACGCGCTCGACGTCCTCGCGGATCGCCTCGAGCTCATCCCCGCCCGGGGCGCCGGTCGCCTCGCCGACGCCGGTCGGCGCGCGGTACGAGCCGAACACGTCGCGCAGCGCCTGCGCCCACTCGCCGGTCGTGACGCCCGAGCGGGCGGCCTCGATCGTCGCGGGCATGATGTTGTCGTCGGAGTCCGCGGCGGCGCGCAGTCCCTCCAGCGCCCGGGCGACGGCGTCGTCGTCGCGGGTCGAGCGCCACGCCTCGAGCGCCTCGCGCTGCTGCGCCTCGGTCTCGGGATCGACGACGAGGATGCCGCCCTCGGCGTCGGCGGTCAGCGGCGACGGCTCGGTCTCCGTGTACTTGTTCAGCCCGACGACGATCTGCTCGCCGGCCTCGATGCGGCGCAGGCGCTCGCGGTGCGAGGAGACGAGCTCGCCCTTCATGTAGGAGACGGCCTCGACGGCGCCGCCCTGCTCCTGCACGCGGGCCATCTCGTCACGGGCACCGGAGACGAGCTCGGCGACCAGACCCTCCATGACGACGGAGCCCTCGAAGATGTCGGGGTACTCGAGGATGTCGGTCTCGTAGGCGAGCACCTGCTGGAGGCGCAGCGACCACTGCTGGTCCCACGGGCGGGGGAGGCCGAGGGCCTCGTTCCACGCCGGAAGCTGGATCGCGCGGGCGCGGGCGTTGCGTCCGAGCGACACCGCGAGCGCCTCGAGCACGATCCGCTGCACGTTGTTCTCGGGCTGCTGCTCGGTCAGGCCGAGCGAGTTGACCTGCACGCCGTAGCGGAAGCGCAGGTGCTTGGGGTCGGTGACGCCGTAGCGCTCGCGCCCGAGCTCCTCCCACAGCTGGCCCATCGCGCGGAGCTTCGCGTGCTCCTCGACGAAGCGGACGCCCGCGTTGACGAAGAACGAGATGCGCCCGAACACGGGGCCCATGAGCTCCTGGTCGACGCGCTCGCGCACGCTGTCGAGCACGGCGATCGCGTTGGACATCGCGAAGGCGATCTCCTGCACCGGCGTCGCCCCGGCCTCCTGCAGGTGGTACGAGCAGATGTTGATCGGGTTCCACTTGGGGATCTCGGTCACCGTGTAGGCGACCATGTCGGCGATCAG